>JAAYPU010000324.1 GCA_012519645.1 Clostridiales bacterium
CAATCAGTATTATCATTACTTCAATAAGAAAGCTTTCAACTAAAAACCCCTGTCAAAAGGGGTTTTTTTTATGCCTATTTATGGTCACAGGATATGTGAAAAGTAATTAGTGATTAGTGTTTGTAGTCCTAACTAACCAGTCAGCGAGCGTAGCACGGCATTTTATTTAAAAACATTGAAACATTATGTCAGTTTCTGTAGAATAATAACTAAGAGGCTTCGCATCAGTCCGAGGTCCGGAGTAGGTCTCAGGTCTCTGGTTTCAGGTCTCAGGCAATTGAAAATTGATACTTAATGTGATTTAGCATCGTAGTATAGAGTATGGAGTATAGAGTATAGAGCTTTGCTCTGTTGAGCGATAGTTAAACGACGGTTGAACAATAGTTTAACGATTGTTATTTATTTAAGATTTAAGATTTATGATTTATGATTGAATGTGGAAAATTGCCTAAGGCAAATTTCTTCCTTAACTCTTAGTTATTAGTTATTAGTTCTTAGTTAAAATGGTGGTAAGATATGAAGGTTTCCGCATGTATGATCGTTAAAAATGAAAGCAAAAATATTGAAAGATGCATTAATAGTTTTATAGAATTGGCAGATGAAATCATCATAGTGGACACCGGTTCTACGGATAATACTGTAAAAATTGCTGAAGGACTTGGTGCAAAGGTGTTTTTCAGGGCTTGGGATAATGATTTTGCGGCTGCGAAAAATTATGCATTGGATCAAGCTGCAGGGGATTGGATAATTATTTTAGATGCAGATGAGTATTTTGAATCCGGATCTATGCCAAATCTGAGGAAAGCATTGCAAAGAATTGATAAAAATAAGAATACAGAGGCTGTTCAATGCCGTTTATATAATATCGAAGAAAAGAAGAATCTGATAATAGGCTCTATGCCTGCTGTCAGAATCATAAGAAACAGGCCGGATATTCGATTTTATGGGAGGATCCACGAAGCTCCAAAACGAGAAGGTAAATTTTTAAATAATGAGTATTTAAAAGATATTAAGATATATCATACAGGGTATTCTTTGGATATAGTACAGAGCAAAAGGGAAAGAAATCTTGAGATGCTGAAGCTGGAGGAAAAGTCGGGAAACGCAGACTCTTTTATTTATTATTATCTGGCGGAAGTATGTGCGCATTTGAATAAATATGAGGAAGCAATCACGTACGCTGATATTTTTATAGGCAGACCTGATTTTAAGGCTATGATTAAAACCTACCCGCAGGCATTCAGGATATATATTCACAAAAGTCATTGTATGTGCGAAATGAAGGAATGTTATACGGAAGAGGAAATTTTGGATGTTATTACAGAAGGTATAAAACAATTTCACTTTCATCCCGAACTGATCATAAAAGAAGCCGAAATTTTGTTTAAATACGGAAGGCTTGAAAAAGCTATTGACAGGTATAAAGAATCAATAAAAGCAAATGAAAAATACGATTATTTATACAGCAATAATTTTGAAAGCGAAGAAGATAAAGTTAAATATACAATAGGAGAAATATATTTGTTGAAGGGTGATTTCGGATCAGCCATGAGTTATATGCTGCAAGCCCTTATGGCAAACAAATATAATGCCAAAGCCTTTAACGGCATAATCGGTATAATAAGAAATAAGAACCACAGCGAAATGATCCAATTTTTAAATAACCTCTATAATATGTCGGATTTTAGGGATATGGAATTTTTGTCCATAAATCTTGCAAAACAAAAAGTTACAGCACCCTTTCTATATTATTTTATTAAAAATTGGCAATGGGAGTACGAGGATTACGGTAATCTTATAATCATTGCTTTGCTCCTTAAAGGGGATACAGGCAGGGCTCTTGAAACTGCGTTTTCTTTATTGGCTAAAGAAAGAAATGATTTAAATGAATTATACCTGACTATAGTTCTTATATATGGAAACCATGCGGAGTGGTTTCAGAAGAATAAACAGCAGCTAAGCAGTGTCTATAGATCGATATTGGATTTGTATTTCGATGGAGCAAATATATTGAAAAGTACCGATGAGATAATGAAATGCTATCAAAAAATTTTATCAGAACTATTTTCTTTCGAAGACAAAAAAGTGTTTTACAACTTTATGGAGAAAACTCCAGCACTATGGATGCAGTCATTTGAAATCGTCGGAGATATATTTAAAGATGATCGATATTATGATTTGGCAATAGATAATTATAAAAAGGCGTTGGAAAATAATATAAGCAGGAATACTGATGATATTTGCATTAAAATAGGGTTTTGCAATTATCATCTCGAGAGATATGAAGAAAGCATTGACTACTATGAGCAGGGGCTTATATGCAAGGAAAACAGAAGCTATGAACCGGTCCAGTTTCTGGAATGGATAAAAGAAAAAAATATAGACGAAAAATTAAAAAATAGGATCGATAATTTAATTAAAATACATTCAAAAAATAAGAAATATGATTCCTTTATAAATCCCTTCATGTAAGAGATTTATTGTTGGTATTAGTTTTCCAATATATCCTAAGTTGTTGAAAAAATTTGTCTATTCCAGTAGAATATTATTATATTTTGCCGATATATGAAATATGATAAAGAATACAGTTGGCCATAAAATTATTATTGTCAATTCTTGGGTTTCAAAGAGGCTAGGCTTTATTTTTCAATAATTACGGAGGTGAATTATGAAAGTTGTGATTTTAGCAGGAGGATACGGCACAAGAATCAGCGAAGAATCTCATTTACGACCAAAGCCAATGATTGAAATAGGCGATCGCCCCATTTTATGGCATATCATGAAATACTATTCTTTTTATGGTTTTAATGAATTTATAATTTGCCTCGGATACAAAGGTTATATCATTAAAGAATTTTTTGCGGATTACTATCTTCATACCTCTGATGTGACCTTTGATTTTACTAATTGCAACAAAATGACTGTACATAATAATGTTTCGGAGCCATGGGTCGTTACATTGGTGGATACCGGTCTCGATTCCATGACAGGCGGAAGAATAAAAAGGATACAGAAATACATCGGAAATGAACGTTTTATGCTTACTTATGGAGATGGGGTATCTGATATTGATTTAAAAGTTCTCGAGAAAGAACATCTTAAATCAAAAAGTGCTCTGACTATGACTGCTATCCAGCCGGGTGGCAGATTTGGCGTTTTAGACATCAATGATAAGACCAGCAGGATAGAACGTTTTGTAGAAAAGGCGAGAGAAGACGGAGGCTGGATTAACGGAGGCTTTATGGTGGCAGAGCCTGAAGTTTTCGAGTATATAGAAGGAGATCATTCCATATTTGAACAGCATACTTTGCCCAAGCTGGCGGATGAAGGCAAATTAAATGCATATAAGCATTATGGTTTCTGGCAGTGCATGGATACGCAGAGGGATAAAGGAGCGTTGGAAAACTATTGGAATAGCGGAAAAGCACCATGGAAGGTATGGTGATCGAATAAAATGATTTTAATAATGGAGATATCAGGTTTATGAACAGAGAAAAATTAAATGGTGTTTTGTTAGATATAAGAAACAGAATAGGTACTGATAATCCAAAAGACTTATTACTATTGATGGATAAGATATTTGAGATAAAACCAGTGACATTGCTTTACTTTAATGTGAGAGCAGCTATTTTGTGTGAAATAGGAGAATACCTGAATGCAATTGAATTGTTGAATGGCAATCTTAATTTATGTTATCCCGAGGACGAGCATATTGAATCATGCAAGATCTATCAAAAAGCCTTTAAGGCAATGAATTTACAAAGATATCAGGAGCAGTTTCTTTTTTTAGAAAAACATATTAAATTTCAATTAGGGATGGAAGAAGACGTACCAGGTACGAACGATATTGAAAGAAGAATAGTTGAATTAGAGCAGGCTATGTTGGATGGAGATTGTGGTGAAGCTTCCCTGCTGGAATTAGCTGAGCAGTATTTTAAATCTTTTAATACAACTGAAGCTATTGTTCTATTTTCTTGTTATATTAAGAAAACTTGTATAGATTATTCTGAGCATTGGTTTTTTAAAGACTGGGTCAGTTGGGAGCCTAATGGTTCATTTCTTATTGAACAATTATTGAAAGGGAATGAAACATTTATATTATTTGCAGAGCAAATGGAATATTATCGCTGTCAATTGCTTGCTAAAGTAATAAAAATAATGGGACATGAAGTCATTATCATGACTGAACCCTTATCTGTTGAAGTAGAAAATGAAATTGATTTAAAGGATACGGTAGCTATAACCATAGAAAACATTGAATATAAGGATGATATCCAAATAGTAAGACCGATTTTGATCATTCAAAAAGGAGAAATCAAGGGTAATAATACTTCCTTAGTCTTAGAACGTTTTTCCGACATTTCAAAAAATAATATTGTTTTTGTTATAGGAAACGGAATCGTTCTCGATACAATTTATCAAACAGATTTCGATCATATTTATCAGAGATTATCCTGTTTTAAATCAGATTTGTATGAGCAGTTTTCTCATTTTGGGTATTTTGGTTCGTATATATCGTACATAGATAAATTATTTGATTTTAATGTAAAGGAAGCTATTGAAGCACCGGCGGAATGCAAGTTTTCTATAGTGATTCCTGTTAGAAACTCTGCTTCGACATTAAAATATACTCTTGATACTTGTCTTGAACAATATGGGATCGCAAGCGAAGATTATGAGATTGTTATAAGTGATAACTCTTCCGCTGGGAATTTTGAAGTGTATAACTTAGTGCATGAGCTTCAGAATCCAAGAATCAGATATTATAAAACCAATAGGGAATTTCCGTTGAACCGAAGCTTTGAATATGCTTTTTTGAGAGCACGAGGGGAGTTCATTTTTTCCATAGGTGCAGATGATGCAGTGCTGCCTTGGGGGCTTAGAATGATAAATGATGCACTTAAGGAATTACCCGATGACGATTTATTAGCTTGGGACAGAGGATTTTTTATTTGGCCGGGAATGGAAAATCCGGCTCAAAGCGGACAGTTTAACATTCCGAGAAATTATCGCAAGGATAATATAGAAATCAAAAAATTCAACTGCCTCCAATTTCTTTTACAACTTTTAGTTGATCCGGATATATTGTATTCTGCGCCAATGCTTTATATAAATTCTGGATTTAAAAGAGGATATATAAAACAGCTGCTGAGCAAGACAGGTTGTCTTTGGGATGGTTTTTCTCAGGATATATATATGGGTATTGTAAATCTTTCAATCAATGATACTATTCCCTGCCTTAACGCCCCTATTACGATTGCGGGTATGGCCAATGATTCATGCGGCGCTTCCTATAATAAAGGCGAAGAATCAGTAAAACAGCTGGCGCTAAAGGTTAATCATACTAGACAGTGGATAGGATTTGGAGCTGCGGTCATTTCCGGAAAAGACAGAAGCATGCTTGCTACCGATCTGGATACGGTAAACTTATATTCAAGTTTTATCAGAGTGAAGAATAGAGTGGGAAGTCAAAAACTTGATTTAGTTGAATCTAAACTGGCTTGGAAAGAAATTTTTAAGACTTTAGCCCGCAAACATTCGATCTCAGATATTAAATTTGATTATAAGATAAAGTTTCTATTATATTCAGCTTATTATTTGAATGATGAGCTGGGGAAATGGTTTGAAGAGGAAATGCTGCCTGAGCTTTATGAAACACGTCATGTATCTGCGGTAACAGATAAAATTTATAAAGAAGGTTTTAACGAGTCAGGAGGACTCTGCCTGGATTCAAGAAAATTCGGAATTGAAGATGTATACCAATGTTCGAAGCTTTTTGAAAAAATATGTAATCTATAAAAATACAGTTTGAAAAGAGGTATATGATGACAATATTTATTGATGATATTCAATATATCAAGCAGAAGTTTGCAAAGACTGAATTATTTAAAGACACATCTATAATCATTACAGGCGCAGGGGGCTTCTTAGGATTTTATTTTACTTCTTTTTTTTCTGATCTGATTAAAAATGGTTGTGGACCAAAATCCTTGCTTTTATTGGATAATTATATTCTAGGTGAACCTGAACATTTTAAAAAGATATCAACGGATCAAAGAATTAAGTGTGAAAGGTTCGATATTGTCAAGGATGATTTTAATAAGATCGCAGAAGCAAAGGATGCAGATTATGTTATTCACATGGCTTCTATAGCATCACCGGTATTTTATCGTAAATATCCCATAGAAACTTTTAATGCCAATATAGTAGGACTGACTAAGCTCCTTGAATATTATAAAGAAAATAAAAATTTAAAAGGGTTATTATTTTTCTCATCATCTGAAATATATGGAGATCCGGATGAAAATAATATCCCTACCAATGAAGAATATAGAGGTCTTGTCTCATGTACGGGTCCGCGAGCTTGTTATGATGAAGGAAAACGTGCCGGTGAAACATTATGTAGAATGTATAACGAAGTTTATGGGCTTCCTGTCAGAGTGGCAAGACCATTTAACAATTATGGTCCGGGTATGTCTATTTATGACAAAAGGGTTCCGGCAGATTTCGGTAAAGCCATTATAGAAGGCAGGGATATAATAATTCATTCAGATGGAACTCCTACGAGGACTTTTTGTTATATTGCTGATGCTATTGTGGGATATCTTAAGGTTTTAACCTATGATAAATATGATTACTTTAATATTGGCATTGAAAAGCCGGAAATGACAATCATTCAGCTAGCCAATATATATGCTGAGGCAGGGCGGGAAATATTTGATTATAATGGAGAAATTAAATATGAGAAGCCGCAGGAAGTAAATTATTTAACTCATAATCCTCAAAGGAGATGCCCTGATATTTCAAAAGCGAGAAAATACTTGCAGTACGAACCGGAAATATTAGTAGATGAAGGAATAAGGCGGTATTTGCAATTTTTAAAGGAGGGCAGTTTATGATAGCAGTAATTGGACTTGGATTTGTAGGGCTTACTACGGCGGTGGGGTTTGCAGAGGTCACCGGTAAAAAAGTATTTTGCTATGACATAGATAAAAATCGCAGCGATTTAATAAAGTCAGGTATTGTCCCGTTTCATGAACCACATTTGGGTGAATATCTCAATAAGCATCTAAATAAAAACATTATTATTACGGAAACGATATCACAAGCCATAAGAGAAGCGGAAATAATTTTTCTTTGTGTTGGTACACCTTGTAATGACAAAGGAAATGCTGATTTATCATATATTACTGCCGCTGTAAATGAGATATGTGCACATTTAAATGGCCAATATAAGGTTATCACAGTAAAATCGACCGTTCCGCCTGCAACAATCAGTCATGCTGTAAGAAAGATAGTGGAAGAAAATGGTTTGAAGGCGGGAGAGGACATAGGACTTGCTCATAATCCGGAATTTTTGAGAGAAGGCAAATGCTGGGATGATTTTGTTTATCCGGATAGGATCGTTATAGGTGAGTACGATAAAAAATCAGGGGACATGCTTGAAAATTTATATAAACCATTTAATGTCAAAATATATAGAGTAAATGCTAATACAGGCGAATTTATTAAATATCTTTCAAATACATTATTGGCGACTCTTATTAGCTGGTCCAATGATATGTCGATGATCGCTGATGCTATAGGAGAAATTGATATCAAAGCAGCCTTTGAGATACTTCATGAAGATAAACGCTGGAGCGGCTCGCCGGCTAATATGGCATCTTATGCTTTCCCCGGTTGTGGATTTGGTGGTTACTGTCTGCCAAAGGATACACAAGCATTATATAGCAAAGGCGTAGAATGCGGACACGAGTCATTAATCCTCCAATCGGTAATTAAAATAAACGAGAAAATTGCTGAAAAAACTGCCCATAAGATTATTAGTGCAGTTAATAATGATGATAGAAAAGTGGCTGTTTTGGGACTCTCTTTTAAGCCGGATAGTGATGATGTTAGAGAAACTCCGGCTGCTGCTATAATAAAGAGGCTTTGTAATGAAGGAATAGAAATATATGCCTATGACCCTCTTGCCAATGATGTGTTTAAAAACAAATACATATCATTACCAATCAATTACAAAGCAAGCATGGAAGAAGCAATTGCCAACTGCAGTGTGGTAGCAGTATTGACTGCATGGGCAGAATTCAAAGAAAAGGCAGAAATTTTAAGGGATAAAACGGTTATTGACGGACGGTATATCTATGAAAAATTAGGGGATTTTTAATATGAAAAGTTGTAAAGAGTTAAGAGATGAAATATTTAAATTGATCAAAGAATACTCAGAAGCAGAAAATATGGAGAAGAAAGACTGGATCAAAGGGCAGCGAATTCCTTACGCATCGCGTGTCTTTGATGAGAATGAACGTCTTAATCTGATTGACAGTGCTTTGGATTTTTGGTTAACAGCCGGAAAATATGCGGAGAAATTTGAAAACGAATTTGCTAATTACCTAGGGGTAAGATATGCCTATGCAGTGTCTTCAGGATCAGCAGCAAATCTTCTCGCCTTTATGGCTTTAACAAGTCCTTTGCTTAAAAATAGAAGAATACTTCCAGGGGATGAGGTTATTACCGTTGCTGCAGCATTTCCTACAACTGTTGCGCCTATTATTCAATATGGAGCGGTACCGGTATTTGTAGATATAAATATTCCAAGCTATAACATTGACTGCAGTTATTTAGAACAGGCACTTACAGAGAAAACGCGTGCCGTTTTTGTTGCCCATACTCTGGGGATCCCATTCGATATCAAAAGAATAAAAAGCTTCTGTGAAGAACATGGATTATGGCTGATAGAGGATAATTGCGATGCTCTTGGAGCAGAAGTGTTTATAGACGGTGAATGGCGAAAAACCGGTACAATTGGAGATATAGGAACTTCCAGCTTTTATCCTGCGCATCAAATGACCATGGGAGAAGGCGGTGCAGTATATACTAATAATCCGACCCTGGCTAAGATCATGCTTTCCATGCGTGATTGGGGACGGGATTGTGTGTGTCCTCCGGGAAAAGACAATACCTGCGGACATAGATTCGATATGCAATATGGTAAGCTGCCAAAGGGCTATGACCACAAATATGTATATAGTCATTTTGGATATAATCTTAAAATAACTGAGATGCAGGCAGCCATTGGGTGCGCTCAGTTAGCAAAGCTACCGGGATTTGCAGAAGCCCGCAGAAATAACTGGTTACGACTCAGGAAAGGTCTGGAATGCTTAAAGGACCATATTATGCTACCGGAGGAGCAAGAAAATACTAAAATCAGTCCTTTTGGATTTATGGTTACAATGAAAAATTCTATGCTCGACAGAGATGCTATTGTGGCGTATTTGGAAGAAAGAGGAGTTCAGACAAGAATGCTGTTTGCTGGAAATATAATCAAGCATCCTTGTTTTGATACGATCCGTGATACAAATGCATATAGAATAGTTTCATCTTTAGAAAACACCGATAAAATTATGGAACATAGCTTTTTTGTTGGCGTGTATCCCGGCATAACAGTTAAACAAATGGATTGGATGATAGAGTCCTTTAAAGAATTTTTTAAGGAGGTGTTATAAGATGATAAAGAAACCGTTAATTTTCGATTGCACATTCAGAGAGGTTGGATATCAAACGGGTTGGTATTTTGATGAAGAATTCTGCAGAAATTTATATGTCTTTGCTCAAGGTAAAGGAATCGACTATGTTGAATTGGGCTTTTTTCATGACCCTAATCATGATAAGGATAGAGGATATTTCAGATATTGCTCTGAGAATCAAAAAGAAATCAAAGAAATCTTTGCAAATATAAAAAACCGGGTCAAGATTACTGCAATGAGAGATCTTCAAAGACCTATGACACCCCTTGCAGAAAGAAAAAATGGAGTGGTTGACGCAATCAGGATTTTAACTCGTTCTCATGAAACAGATTTTGAAGTATTAAAAAGAAATGTGAATGACATAAGATCAAAGGGGTATGAAATATTTATCAACTTTACATCGGCAGGCTATAATACCATGGAACAAAATAAAGCCTTTGCCGGGTTTGCTGTAGAAAATAATATTCCTGCAATTTATTTTGCTGATACTGAGAGTGTTATGACAAAGGATTATGTGATCAATACTATCAAGATATGTCATGATGCGGGACTAAAGGTAGGTATGCATTTCCATGATAAGAACGGTACTGCCGAAGAATTGAATAAAGTAGCCTTGGAACAGGGTTTGGACTATATGGATGTTACTTTATTAGGCTTAGGCGGTAAATGGAGAGATGGTAATTTATCTATAGAGTATTACTTGCAGCAATTTGGATTGACCGGAGGATATGAGCTGACCCATTTGAAGAATGAGCTGGTAGAACAATTGATCAAATACCATAAACACTCTGCAGCCGGATGATAATAAAGTTTTTAAAAGCCTCACTAAATAAAAATATTAGGAGTAATACGTTATGAGTGATGAAAAATATTTAGACCTGATTTTAAGTGCGATAGAGAATGCAAAGAATGAGGAAGAATGCAATGTATATAATTGGAGAGACACATTAAAGAAAAAAAATGTATGTGCATTTGGACTTGGAAAATTTTTTGATGACACACATGAAAGATTGTTTAAAATGTGTGATGTTAAATATTTGTGTGACAATGATCATTATAAGGTGCATCATTTTTCTGAAATAGAGAAATTTCAAAAAATGGGTATTAAGTGTATTTATCCGCATCAGCTTAAAGAAATAAACGATATTTTTGTAATTGCTGTTGTGGGTAATTATGAACCTATCAGAAAGCAGATGGAGCAAATCGGGATAGATAGTATTCATATTACAGAAATGCATTTTAAAGACTATTCAAAAGGCATCGGAAACGGATGGTTAACAGCTGCATTGCCTCAAATAAAAGAAGCATTGTCTCTCTTGTCTGATGAAAAATCAAAAGAGGTTTTTACATCTGTATTTTGTAATAAGATTTCCAGAAAAAAATCAATAAGCAGTTATGAAGAATTATTTAGTGAAGGTGAGTATTTTAAAACAGGTATATTCACATTGTCCGAAACTGAAAGCTTTGTTGATGCAGGGGCATTTATTGGAGATACAATAGATGATTTTATTAAAGTTACAAATGCTAATTTTAAGGATATTTACTCCTTTGAATTAGATAGCGGCAATTACAAAAAATTAATGGAAAATGTCAATGCATTAGATGCAAATGTAAAGGACCGCATTCACCTATACAATTATGGCGTTTGGGCAGAAAATACAGAAATGTGGTGCGCTTATGAAGGAGATGCGGATGGCTGCAGTATCGTTAATGATCAACGGGGAGAACGCTGCACCTTGATTAGTTTAGATGATTTATTATCGGAAAAAGAAATAACAATAATCAAAATGGATATAGAAGGGGCAGAAAATAAAGCTCTGGAAGGTACTAAGAAAATTATTGAAAATCAAAAGCCTAAACTTGCAATCTGTGTGTATCACAGGCCGGAAGATTTATGGGAAATACCATTGAAAATAAAAGAATTACATAATGACTACAGGATATTTTTAAGACATCATAGTAAGCAGAACTATACAAATACGGTCTGTTATGCATATTAAGCTTGCATGCATACTACAGAAATCATAGGGAAGATCGAAACGGTATTCTACGAATATTTCATGACATCTTGCTATCAGAATACTATATTGGAGGCATTTGATGAAGGTTTCAGATTACATTTTTAATTATATAGCCGATTTAGGTGTTAAACATGTTTTCTATCTTAGTGGCGGCGGTGCAATGCACTTAAATGATTCATTGGGAAAAAACGAACGTATCACACCGGTTTGTATGCTTCATGAGCAGGCAGCTGCAATAGCCGCAGAGGCATATGCACGTATATCTGAGAATTACGGTACTTGCCTGGTAACTTCAGGTCCGGGAGGAACCAATGCCATTACCGGACTAGCCGGAGCATGGCTGGATTCTACTCCTGTAATATTTATTTCGGGGCAGGTAAAGCGTGCCGATAGAATTAACGGACAAGGGATACGTCAGTTTGGTATACAAGAGGTGGATATTATTTCTATAGTTAAACCTATTACGAAGTATGCTGTGCAAATAGAAAATGCAGAGGATATCCGTTATGAAATGGAGAAAGCAGCTGCTATTTCTAAAAGCGGAAGACCGGGTCCGGTATGGATAGATGTTCCTCTTGATATTCAGGCTATGCAAGTTGAACCGGATAATTTGAGATCTTACGACAGATATGAGTTTGAAAAAATAAGTATAAACAATTCAGATATTGACGCTGCCATTGAAATGATGAACAAATCAGAAAGGCCTGTATTAATAATCGGAAATGGCATACGCCTTGCAGGAGGAATAAAAGAACTAAAAGAGCTGATTAATTTGTTAGGATTTCCAATTCTAACCACTTGGAATGGCGTAGACCTTATTGAAGATGACCATCCTCTGTACTTTGGAAGACCCGGTGCTGTTGGACAGAGACATGCAAATTTCATACAACAAAATGCCGATTTTGTTTTGACTATTGGGACCCGATTAAATCTTCTTTCTACAGGCTACGATTACGACAGCTTCTTAAGAAAGGCAAATCATGTAATGGTAGACATTGATAAAAATGAAATGAAAAAGTGCAGTGTTCATCCAAAGCTTGCTATTCAGGCAGATGCAAAGGATTTCATTCAAGCTTTGTTAAGCAGAAGGAATGATATCAATATAAACTTCAGGCATGGTTGGCTTGAGCGTTGCAATGAATGGAAAAAGAAATATCCATTATTTATCCCCGAACAAAAACCGCGTGAATCATATGTTAATACTTATGAATTAATAGATGAAATATCAAAACAAATGACAGGAAAGGATATTTATCAGTTTACCAGTTCTGGCACCGGAGCAGATATTGCAATGCAGGTATTTCGTATTAAAAAAGGTCAAAGGGCTTTTCTTACAAAGGGATTGGCATCTATGGGCTATGATTTGCCGGCATGTATAGGTTCCTGTCTGGCCGGAGGTAAAAGAAGAACGGTCTGCGTGACAGGCGATGGCGGATTTATGATGAATATTCAAGAGCTGGCAACCTTAAAAAGACTTGATCTTCCGGTTAAAATTTTTATTTTAGATAATCAGGGCTATGGAATGATTTATGGCTCTCAAAAAAATAATTTTGGGAATTTAGTAGGCTGTACAAGGGAGTCGGGACTTTCGATACCGGATATTACGAGGATATCGGAAGCCTTTGATATTCCAGCATGTACAATAGATAATAAATTAGAACTGTCAGAAAAAGTGAAGAAAGTATTAGACTATAAAGGGCCTTATATTTGTAAAGTAAAAATAGATATAGAGCAAAGAATTGTACCTCGTCAAACAAATTATATGAAGCCGGATGGGCAGATGGCGTCACGTCCTCTTGAGGATATGTCTCCATTATTGGATCGTGAGGAATTTGA
Source organism: Clostridiales bacterium (assembly GCA_012519645.1). GTDB lineage: Bacteria > Bacillota > Clostridia > Peptostreptococcales > JAAYPU01 > JAAYPU01. The sequence goes on from JAAYPU010000324.1 coordinate 13,385, forward strand.
GGAGAACCTATTATGAAAGTAGTTATTACGGGTGCAACAGGGTTTATAGGAACGGCTTTATGCAGTGAAATGATTGAAGCCGGACATGAAGTTACTGCAATAATACGTCCAGGCTCATTAAAAAGAGAAAGGCTTCCAAAGGGCGTTACAGTTATAGAACTCGAGTTGAACAGATTATCAGAATTGGAAGGAAAATTTGATTTGTTTTATCATCTTGCATGGAATGGTTCATCCGGAGATGATAGAAATGATTTTTACATTCAAAATTCAAATATAGTGTACACAGTTGAAGCTGTGAAAGCTGCTAAGCGATGCGGATGTAATAAGTTTATAGGTGCAGGAAGCCAAGCAGAATATGGAGTTGTGAAGGGCGTGTGTACAGAGGAGACGAATCCAAAACCTTTTATGTTGTATGGAGCGGCCAAGCTGTCTGCTTATCATATGGCAAAAATAGTTGCTGAACAAGAAGGCATTTCTTTTGTTTGGCCGAGGATATACAGCGTATATGGGGTAGGAGAAAATCAAGGAACGCTGATAAGCTATCTAATAAGCACATTATTAAAGGGAGAAAGTCCTGAATTAACTGCTTGTGAAAATATGTGGGATTATATTTATATAACAGATTGTGTAAAAGCCTTGAGACTATTAGGAGAAAAGAAGTTGTCCGACAGCGGCAATTATATTTACAATATATCGCGTGGCTCACCAAGGATCCTAAAAGATTTTGTAAAGGAAGTGCGTAATATTATCGATCCTAATGCAGAATTAAAATTTGGTGCAAAACATTCAAATGCCGGGACAAGCTACTGGTTAGAGCCGGATGTCACTAAATTAATGAATGAGGGGTTTCTCCCGGAAGTATCGTTTAAGCAAGGAATCACTGAAATAAAAAACCATGGAGGAAAGAAAGATGAATTACTTAGATAAAGCAAAAGCAGCGATCATGTATGCATTAGAAGATAATTTCAGCAATTATTATAAACAAGATCAGGTTACAAAAAGGATAAAGGAAGCTAAGAATGTTTGCATTTTTGGTTTAGGAGAGTATTTTAATGATTGCGCCGGGCATGTAACTTCAAGATTCGATGTGAACTTAGTTAGTGATAATAATCCTAATACCTGGGGGAAAACCTTCAAAGGCTTAAAATGTGTAGCTCCAAACGAATTAATAAAAATTGAAGACTTAGTAGTTATTATTATGGTAGGAGATTATAAACCAATAGCTGAGCAATTAACCGGATTAGGTGTTGAAAATTATCCTAGCGGTGATATTTTTCTGAATGTTTTTGATTCGCATTATGATAATGCATGGTTTAAGAATAATGAAGATTCGATTTATGAGGCATTGAATATTCTGTCTGATGATGATTCAAAAGAAGTTTTTGTTGAGGTGCTGTGTAATCGTATTGCACCTAAATTGGCAAAAAAAACATTTAACGAGCTGAAAATACCCGGTGAATACTTTAACCACAATATTTTTGGCTTCAGCGATAATGAATATTTTGTAGATGCAGGAGCTTTTGTAGGGGACTCAATTCTTAAATTTATTGAAAGAGTCGAAGGTCGTTTTGGAGAGATATATTCCTTTGAAATGGATAGATTTAATTTTGAGAGGCTGGCTGAGGCAGTTAAAAAATTGAACAGAAGCGATATCAGCATTTTTAATATAGGTGTATGGAATGAGAATAAGGAAATAAGTTATTTAGGTGAAAGGGAAGGCTCTTTCATTGATGCCAATGGCAGCAACACAGCTAAAGTAGGAAGGCTTGATGATATATTAGCCGGCAAGAAAGTGACTTTTATTAAAATGGACGTTGAGGGAGCCGAAATAGCAGCAATAGAAGGGGCTTCAAATATAATAAAAAGTCAGAAACCAAAGCTTGCTATTAGCGCTTATCACAAATTATCGGATTTATGGGAAGTTCCATTGCTTATTAAAGAATTACGAGGCGATTATAATATTTATTTGCGCCACCATGCGCCTGTTGTGTGGGATACGGATTGCTATGCATATTAAGAAAGGAGTGGCAAAATGTTTAGTATAGAGAAATATTATGAACAAGCAAATTCGGGGGATAAGGTAGATAATACACAAGTAATAAACTATATAAAATCATTTGAACATGTTGTTCTCTGGGGAGCAAGCTATTTAGGAGAGGCAGTCGGAAAAAGACTTCAGGAGTTTGGAGTCCATATTGATTTTTACTGGGATATTCGTGCTGATGAATTGGTAGAGGTAAACAATGTAAAAGTACTTATGCCATTTGAATGTGATTTTGATAAGGATAAGACTTTAGTCATACATTGCATCGGCAATCACGTAATAATTCTAAATCTTATAGCTGAATTGAAAAGAAATGGATTCAATAATATTATCCGTGGAGATTATTTGTATAGCGGTATTTTATGTAAGTTCTGCAATGGAGATGTATTGACCGCTGAAAGATGTTGGACAAGTATGCATTGCAGACCGGTTATTTGTGAGCGGGCAGCATCCATAATAAAGAAACAGAATAATGAAACAAAAGCAGGAGATAGAATAGATCTCATTTATATTGTGTATGTCATTAATTCTATATGCAATCTTAGTTGCAAGTATTGTGTTCAATATATCAATAATTATCCGCATGATGCCAGATATAATGTATCATATGAGCAAGTATGCAAGGATATAGATGCCTTTTTAGATACTATTGATACAGCAGGGACAATATCCATGATGGGCGGAGAAACTTTTTTACACCCGGATATTTCAAAGATTGTAGAGAAATTTGCTACAAAGAAGAATTATGGATTCCTATCAGTACCAACAAATGGATTGCATCCAATAAAACCAAACCAACTAGAAGGGTTTAAGGACCCGAGAGTAGTGATCAACTTTGGATATTATCTTCATGTTGCTACAGAACAGCAAAAAGAAAATTACTATAAAAATATAGAACTAGTTAAATCCTATGGTATTCCACATACGATAGGTCTTCAAATGCCTACGTGGACCACACCTTCTACTCTTTATAAACTTGATGTCGATGAGGCATATATGAAACACAAGAAACAAAATTGTCCTATGCCGCCTAGGGACCTGCAAGTAAAGAATGGGAAAGTACATATTTGTGATATGTCTTTAGCAATGCATAACATGGGTCTGGTCGATTATCCACAGGATTATTTAGATTTATCATCTTATCCGGATATAGAGGAACGAAGAAATCAATTGAGAGCACTTATTGACAGAGAATACTACCTGACATGTGGTCACTGCAACGGTTGTGGAAAGGACGCCGGAACAGGGGGCATTCAAGGTGTGAGAGATGTGTTTAAACCATAAGAAGAAAAAAAGTATTAGAAAGGGATTAAGAATATGAATTTTAAAAAGCCTTTAGTGAGCATTCTCATACCAAATTATAATTATAGTAAATATTTGGATAATTGTTTAGAAAGTGTACTGAATCAAACTTACAGCAATATAGAAGTCATTTTCAGGGATAATGCTTCAACCGATGATTCATATGAAAAAGCTTTAAAATATCAAAAAATGGCTAAGGGACATTTTTTTGTAGGTAAAAACAGAAGAAATATCGGAAGCTTTGGTAATACAGCAAGATGCTTTGAGGAAGCAGAAGGGAATTATATCTTATATCTTTCTTCAGATGATGCAATAAAGCCTACTTTTGTAGAAAAGTGTATGGAAATAATGACCGAATACAAAAATATAGGGTTTGTTATGACCCATAGAGAAGAGATGGATGAAGAGGGTAACATAACGGAAGTGCCGCCCTTTTATAATCAAAGCTGTGTTATTCCGGGAGAAGCTCAGGCAGCAGTATTTATGATGGCAGGCATTGCAGTACCATCTCAGATATTAAGGCGACGGGAAGCAATATATTCAGTTGCAAAGGAAAGAATGGCATTTCAAATAGCGGCTGATTGGTATGATAACTTTGTTATGTCTTGTACCTATGATGTTGGGTATATCAAAGACGCATTATGCCAATATAGAATTCATAATTCGAATGAAACAAACAGCTCGGAAAGAGACTTAATGGGTGTTTTTGAGCATTACATGCTTATCAATGCGTTTAAGAGGATCGCTTCGAGTCATGGGCTTCAAAAGCCTGTAGATCGTTATGAAGCGGCTGTTGAGAAGCTAGGGGATATGTGCCTTAGATATTGTTTAAAAATGCTAAAGATAAATAATAAAGAAATTGCGCATAAATATTTATATCTTGCACCGGTCTTTAAGCCAAATATTATTAATGAAGAAAATTACAAGGCTCTTATGAGTTATGCGAATCAAGCTGCGCCGATAGGCAGTGATATTATCAGCGAATTTGAAAAACAGGGTGTATTTAAAAGAACTATTTCCTATGATCCGCCGGATGGTTTTATTCCGATCAAATAGGAGGCTATAATGATATATCGTCAATACGGTAAAACGGGAAAAAAGGTTTCCCTCTTAGGTATGGGAGGAAATCGATTCAATAGTAATGAGTATAATACGGTAAACGGATTTGATAAATGCTCTGAACTCATTGTTGCTGCTTTTGAAAACGGGATAAATTATTTTGATACGGCACCTTTGTATTGTGAAGGGAAAAGTGAGGAAATATTTGGAGCTGCATTTAAAAAAATAAAAGGTAATTTTTATGTTTCAACAAAGACTATGGTTACTATGGATCCAAAAGCTGATGATGTAAGGCGGCGCATAGAACTCTCATTGAAAAAATTAAACGTAGATAAAATAGCATTTTATCATATGTGGGGAATATTAAATATCGATCAATATCTGCAAATAATAAAGCCGGGAGGACCATATGAGGGTGCGCTTAAAGCTAAAAACGAAGGCTTAATAGAGCATATTTGCTTTTCAACACACTGCAGCGGCGATGAAATTGAGAGAATAGTGCAGGAGGGCTATTTTGATGGTATTACCCTTGGATATAACGCTATAAATTTTAAATTTCGGGAAAAAGGATTGCAGGCTGCCGTAAAAGCTGGTTTGGGAATAGTAACAATGAATCCATTAGGCGGTGGAGTCATTCCGCAAAATGCTGAAAGGTTTGCATTTATTAAAGAAAACGATTCGCAGACAATTGCTCAGGCTGCTTTATTATTTAATGCATCCCAAAATGGAATAACAGTTGTACTTTCAGGGATATCCAATGAAAAAGAATTGCAGGAGGACCTGGAATGCTTTAAAGAAGAATCTACTATGAGCCAGGATAGAGTAGATAAGATCAAAATAAAGATCGATAATTCATTTGATACTCTTTGCAATGGATGTAATTATTGCAAAGGCTGTCCAAAAAAAATAGAAACAAACAAGCTTATGCTTGCATATAACCAATATATACTCTGCAATAACAATGAAGAAGTACTTAGAGACTATCTTAAAAACGTATGGAATATATTACCTGATGATAAGTTTGATTGCATTGACTGTAAAAAATGTGAAGCAAAATGTACTCAGCACATACAAATAACAAGTAGAATTAACGAGATTAATAAAATTGCCGATAGATATATAGAGAAGTATAAAAAGAAATTAGATGCATGTTTCAAAATAAATGATGATATTAAAATAGGAATATATGCGGCGGGCCCATATGCGGAGCACATGCTCAAGCTGTATGAAGAAATATACGGAAAACCTCATTTCTCTGTATCTTTTTTTGATTCGGACTCAAGAAAGTGGGGGAAAGAATTCTATTATCAGGGAACAATAATAAATCCGCCTGATAAAATTGAAGAATTAGGAATTGATAGAATTATTATTGCAAGCGAAGCGCATTACGATGAAATATATGAATCATTAAAGTATTTAGAAGATAGAGGAATTGAAATTTTAGGATTTGGAGGGCAAGAATAGCATGGATACTTACAAAAATCTTTTGGAACTAAAGGAAAGAACGAAAAATCGCGATATTTATATATGGGGTGCTAAAATAACCGGTGCTGCAATGGGAAGTGTTGCTTTAAGAAATGGTTTTGATAATATTAAGGCATTTATTGACAGCAATCCTTTTGCTGTTGGAAAAATTCTTTATGGTAAAAATGTAATTTCTCCTGACGAGTTTTGGAGTATTGTTAATTTAGACGAACCTCCTTTTATAATTGTCGGAGCGGCAATACGGGCAAAGGAAATTTATAAAATATGTGAGGACCATGGACTCAAGGAAGAGGAAGATTTTTGCTGGGCAGATGACTTTCTGGGACCAATTTATGAGTTTGATCTTATCAGCACGTGCAATTTGTCCTGCCCATCATGCCCGCAAAACAATTATAAGAGACATACACCGGCAACTATGTCACTTGAGAAATTCAAAAGATCGGTACAGCATATAAAGGAGGATACTCCTAATGTAGCTTATATACCATTATTTTGCTGGACAGAGCCTTTATTGAGAAAGGATTTAGCAGATTTTTTACGAGTATTAAAGGATGAAAACATTTTAGGTATTATATCGACTAATTTCAGTTTAGAAGTACCGCACTTGATAGATATTATTAAATTACAGCCGGAATATTTTCGTGTTTCTATGTCCGGTTATTACCAGGAAACCTATGAACGTGCGCATCGTGGAGGAAATATCAATCTGGTCAAATCAAATATGTATAAGCTTAGGTATCTATTGGATAAATACAGCCCGAACACTTTTGTC
>JAAYPU010000325.1 GCA_012519645.1 Clostridiales bacterium
AATCTACCCTTTAACAAATCATAATATAGGAAAAAGCTGACGCCTGACAAAAGCATAAATATAGAAATAACAACAGTAACATAAGTGCTGTTAAAAGCAGCTACGCCGGCATTGGTAGTAGCACACCCTCCGGTACCGACTGTACCAAAAGAATAAATGAGTGCTTCATATAAAGAAAGACCGCCGAACATCAATAATATTGTCTCTACGGCTGTCAGGATCAAATAAGTTATATACAGAATTTTAGCAGTATCCTTTATTTTCGGAACAAGTTTATCCGATACTGAACCCGGAATTTCCGCTCTAAATATTTGAATCGCACTTGCACCAATGGTCGGAAGCAAAGCTATACTAAAAACCAGTATCCCTATACCGCCAATCCAATGTGTAAAGGAACGCCAGAATAAAATACCTCTAGGTAAGCTTGAAAGATCAGTGAGAATCGATGCCCCGGTTGTTGTATAACCGGAAACAGCTTCAAAAAATGCATCCACCGGGGCAGGTATAGCACCCGAAATAATATAAGGAAGACAACCAAACAACGAAGACAGTATCCATCCTAAGGATACTATTGCAAAGCCTTCTTTTATTTTTATGGATTTTGAATGAAGAGGAGTTTTTTTCAATACAATTCCAACAGCAAGCATAAGAATAATACTGATAATGAATGATATGTAGGAAGCCTCGTCATAATAAAGAGAAACCAGAGTAGGCAATATCATTAATAAAGCTTCATAGACAAGAATGCTTCCAAGTACTTTTGCTACCATTCTATAGTTCATTTGAATAAGCCTCCCCTTGGCTTTAATAGATTTTCTAATTCGGGTACTTCTGAAAGTCTGCAAAATACCACTACTCTGTCATTTGGCAGGATTATTGTTTTGCCATTAGGAATAATAACAGTATCATCTCTGACTATAGAACCTATTATAATACCTTGCGGCAAATTCAATTCTGAGAGGGGTATATTTATAATATTCATTTTATCATGTGTTATTATTTCGATTACCTCAGCTTGACCTTGAAGCAAATGAGATACTGTCACAATATTTCTTCCTTGAACAAACCTTAGAATATTACCGGAAATAATACTGACTGGGTTGATTGCCATATTTATGCCTAGTTTTTCAATTATGTCAACGTAACTGGGTCTGCTCACCTTGGCAATTACTTCTCTGACTCCATATTGACGTGCTAACAGTGAAATTAGAAGGTTTTCTTCATCAAATCCGCTTGTTGCGACAAAGGCATCCATAGTTTCAATGCTTTCTTCTTCCAATAGGTTTATATCTGTTCCATCCCCGTGAAGGATCAATACATTATCAAGATTTTCCGAAAGGTATTTACATCTATCTCTATCTATTTCTATGATTTTAACATTGACCCCAAAATGGGATAATTTTTCGGCTAAATAATATCCAATCTTTCCGCCGCCCATTATCATTACGTTCTTAACATATTTGCTGTTATCAATTACATTGTTTCTTTTAACAAAATTTAAAATATTTTCTTTTTCTCCAATAATAAATAGGATATCATTCTCAAAAAGCTCAGTGTCCCCGTGTGGAATAATTATTTTGCCATCCCGGGAAATGGCAACTATCAACATATTATTAAACTGGTTGGATATTTCTCTTAATTTATTCCCGCTAAAAGCATCATGACTGCCGACATTAAATTCTATCATGCCTACTTTTCCTTTAACAAAAAGCTCATTGAAAAGGGTATATGATTTAACCAGATATCTGAATATTTCATTGGAAGTAGCCATGTCCGGGTTTACAACATGGTCAATATTCATTTCTTTTTTAATGAGATCCAGCTGTTTAACATATTCGGGATCCCTTATCCGGGCAATAGCTTTATCACACCCAAGTTTTTTAGCTATTGAGCAAATGATCATATTTTTTTCATCACTTTCGGTGCAGGCTATAATTAAATCATATGTTTTTATTTTGTTGAGGGTTTCTATTTGTACACCGTTGGAATTTATGGTAAGGACATCGAGATGCTCATTGATTCTTTGAAGCACTTGAGCATTATTGTCAATAAGAACCACATCATGGTCGCTTCTGATTAATGATTCAGCCAGCTTAGAACCAAGCTTACCTGCTCCTATAATGGCAATTTTCATATAAAAATCTCCTTTTCAATATAAGAACATATTAACATTAAAATACTATACCACTTTTTGCATAAACATTAAAGATATTATCAAAATTTTTAGATATCTTCATAGAAGAAACAATTTTTTGCCTCATTTATTATTAATATTATTTAAGATTTTGTGTTTGTAAAACAAAATCATCCTTAACGCTTAGTTCCCAGTTATTAGTTATATTACTATGTTTCCCTTAATAAAATTAAAGTAACCGATAAATTGGAGGGTGACATGGAAAACTATAATATTACTATTATAGGAGAGCATTACAAAAAGGGTTTGGTATATGGGAAAGTAAATGATATGGAGTGGTTTGCTCAGGTAAATAAAGTAGAAAGT
>JAAYPU010000326.1 GCA_012519645.1 Clostridiales bacterium
GATTTTCATAAATATACTTTAAATCTTCTTTTACTGTTTGTGTTATCATAAATACCTCTTACTTATTAAGTATATATTTTTTCATATTCGATATTTCAAAATCCTTAATATAAGGGCTTTGACAAAAATCTTCAAGATTTCGCGTTAATTCTTTTTCCATGTACTTCAGATGTTTTTCAAATCCTTTCAGCTTATAAGAATGAATCTTATCGTACATTGATATCATAAATGACCATTTAGAATATATTATTCTTTCAGCTATTTCAGGTACTTTATCCATAAGATAGTCAGTCTTTCCATCATAAATCTCCAGGTAATTATTTAACAGTTCCGGAGATAGATTGTGCTTTCCGATATAGCCATACAAGTCATCTGATTCTGTTCTTATTTGATAGTATTTTGGAATACCATGTGCAACAACGGTGTCTGCATTCGCAAACCACTTGTATACCGTATCGGCATCCCCTTGCTTTTCGTATTTGGTCCACCCTATATTTGCAATAACCTTTTTCATTTTGAATAGTTTGGACCATACCTCTGAACCGTATTTTTCTCTTTTCAACAATTCTTCTACTGCCTGCACCTTATTCATAATTATAATTTCATCAAATGAATATCTTTCTATCGGCTCATTATTTATTACTCTATAACTGCCGCACAAGGAAATGTCTGCATTGTATTTCAAGGCTAAATTGTACAATAGCTCCAGCATATCCAAGGCACAATAATCATCATCATCCATTTGTGTATAAAAATCTCCGGTACTGTTATTTAAAATCGTTTCATATGCTTTGCTTATACTATTGGGATATACATTGAAAAGTTTAACACGGCTGTCATTTTCAGATGCATTCTCGCATATTTCATCAACCTCAGAAATAGTTGAGCCATTGTTAACAAGTATAAGCTCTATATCCTTCATTGTTTGGTTAAGAATTGAGTCGATTGCTCTTTGTAAAGTTTTTGGGCGGTTATATGTAAACATCCCTATACTTATTTTTGGCATAATTTCTCCCTTTTATATATGATAATCTGTACTCAGCTGTCATCAGTAGAATCTGCAAATATATTGCTTTTCACCGATTCCATAAGATTTAAGCTGCTTAATAATTGATTGTACTGCTTTTTCATACTGAGATGATATGATAATAAATAAGTCTACCTTTTCGTCCGGTGACATAGTATCTATGATGTTTGGCAAGCTTACTTTCAGCCCGTTAATTAAGCAATTATTTTTTGTCTTACTGTTGTCAAAAAAACCTTTCACATCATAGCCGCTATCCTGAAGCATTCTTGCAGTACCTTCACCGCTGTTTCCGGTTGGGAAAATATAGATGCAGCTCTTTTCTTTTCCCTTGATTAAGCTGAGTGTTTCTGTTTTTACTTGTTTGCAATAAGCTTGGATACCTTTATATGCTCCATATTTTTTTATAATATCGTAAAATTCTATTCTTTCCGGAATTTCATATAAATAGTCCAAAACATCCGAATTTCCTTCAATAATATGTGCTAACTCCTTCATATTTTCATCTGTAAATGTATCGCATCGGGTGAAAAACGTGCCTAATAAAAGAAGCACCCTATAATAAATTAAATCCTTACGTACATCTTCATATCTATTTTCATCACAAAAGCGCAGCAGGTTAAAAGCAACCATAATCTTTGATTTATCATTAATAAAGCTTCTTGATGATGTTATAGACCCTGAAGCCCTAGGCCTGTAACAGTAAAAAGGTTCTTTCAATAAAGCGAATTTATCAGCCTTGCATAAAACTTTAGGTACCCACTCTTCATCTTCCGAATGGCATCCTTTCGGGAATGTAATATGATTTGCCAGCAAAAACTCCCGCTCTACAACAAATCTCCATGTGGTAAATAACAAATTGGGTAAACTATACAAATGGTCAACTACTGATATCGGATTATTCTGATGAAAAATCGACTCATTTAGCACAACATCATTGCTCATATATGCACCTTTCTCAGGAATAGAAATGTATTGACCAACTAAGACTGTAGGAGCTTCATCCAACAAAAGAGCAGATATTTTAGAAAATGAATTTTCAAATAAGCAGTCGTCACTGTCACAAAAATGTATGTATTTTCCTGATGCATGCTTAAGCCCTTCATTCCGTGCGCCTGCCGGAAGAGAGTTTGTATCAAGGTGAATTGTCTTTATTCTATCATGTCTTTCTGAATATTCCTCACATATATGTCCGCTTTTATCTGTTGAAGCATTATCGACCAATATAACCTCGTAATCACTAAAGTCTTGATTTAAAATACTGTTAAGGCAATCATCAATGTAATCCTCAACGTTGTAAACAGGTATTATAATACTGAGTAACGGCATATTGACTAACCCCCTTAAATTTTATATTATATCCTCATACTTACAACCTTCTAAATATACTTTTTGCATTCTTTTAGCTACGTTAATTGTATCGTATTCCATCAATTTATTGAAATCTGCTTTCCTGTTATCTTGTATATCTAATCTGTCAAGAATATAATCCGCCCAATAGTTCGCTCCTTTAGCTAAAGGTATATAATAAACTAAACCTAAATCCGGTTCCGGCTGACATGCGTCTGATACAAAGGATGGTATGCCGGCTGCTTGAGCCTCAATTAATACATTACCAAATCCCTCATATATTGATGGAAGTAATTGAAAGTTTGATGCTTTAAAAAGAAGTGGAATATCAACAGAACTATCTAACATGGTGATATAATCTTTCATATTAAGCCTTACAATATATTTTCTTAATTTTTCTTCAAGAGGACCGGGTCCTGTTAAAAACAAATGCAAATCATTTCTTTTTTCTACCATTTTAGAAAAGAAATCAATAAGAAAGAATTGATTTTTTTGAGGCGCATATCGAGCAATATTAACAAAGTTAATATTTTCGGAAGAAATACCCAATCTATTACAAGCCTCCATTTGTGTAAATGGAATATGCATAAATTTCTTAATATAAACAGGATTATGAGGAACCTCCGCACGTGTGTCATCCATGATTTTATCGCCAAAGGCATATTGACAGGCAGCTTTTGAACAGCCCCATATGTGAGTTGCATATTTCTTGCATACCAATA
>JAAYPU010000327.1 GCA_012519645.1 Clostridiales bacterium
CCGGCCGATATCCCAGTATTGGATAATCCGGCGCAAGGGTAAACCGGCCAACCAAAACCCGGCGATTAGAGACCGGCGATTGGGTCAGTTTTCAACCGGCGATTCGGTCAAAAACAGCCCGGCGTTGACATTACCCAAAGACGCTCCAACTAATCCAGTTATCACTGATATTCCAGCAGTGATAATCATTAGATTCATAGGAATAGGCAGCATATAAAGATAATGATAGGCAACGTCAAGAGTAATCAATCCGCAGAACCCATATAAGAATCCACCCAATACAACCGATTTTGTATCCATAAACAGCTTCTGAGGATCTACTCCGGCCTTTATTCTAGCATAGAAGAACAATTCGGGAAGAATCCAATAACCATTTACATAAATCCAGAATAACACCAGTTCTCCCTGGAGGAAGAAATTAATTAACATCCATCCTATAGTGTACAACAACAGCGTCCATTGTTTGTGAACCACTACTACGACAGCAGAAGCACCAAGAGCATATATGAGCACCAGCAGACTCATATTAAAAGGGAAAGCAATGTCTACCATTTTTACTAAATACCATAATACCCTGACCAAAACTGAAAAAGCGGCTATACTTGCCAAATCAACAGCAGTAAACTTTTTTGATACCTTCACCTTAGCTTTTTCGGGGCTGTTAGTATTTGTACTCAAAATTTCCACGTCCTTTCATTATTTTATTTACAATGGATGATTGAATAAAAAGCTATCCTCCTTTCATTTACAGTAAAGTATTTGCTGTAGTACTGTTATTAATCACTATTAATCTAGTGCTCCAATAACCTTTTCTGTTGCATCGACAAGTTCTCCTGATGAAACTAACTTGGCTGCAGTATTAATATCTGGTTCTATTATCCTGTCATTATCAAGAGATTCAATGTATTGGCGAATGAGTTTATAGGCAGCAGCTGTTCCTGCTCCTAAATTTTTCCTTCCGGAAAGCTCCAATGCTTGTGCAGCACACATTAGCTCAATACCGATGATAATTTGCAAATTATCGACAGCTTCTCTTGCCTTATTAGCTGCTATAGTGCCATTGCTGACTATGTCCTCTTGCCCTCCTGATGTAGGAATAGAATCAACACTGGCAGGATTGGCCAACAATTTGATCTCCGAAGTTAAAGATGCAGAAATATATTGAGGAATCATATATCCTGAATTAAGACCGCTGTTTTTTACCAAAAATGCGGGCAGTCCGCTGCTCTGAGGATCAACCAGTCGGGAAATTCTTCTCTCAGAAATCTTTGCTATGGTAGCACATGCAATTGCTATATTATCTAAGGCAATTGCAGGAATTTGTCCATGAAAATTACCGCAAGAAAGGATTGTTTCATCATCCACAAGTATAAGTGGGTTGTCTGAAACGGAATTTATCTCTCTCTCAAGTATTGATTGTGAGAACATCATCGTTTCTCTGGCACCACCATGAATCTGCGGTAAACACCTTAGCGAATATGCATCTTGAACACTGCGTGGTTTTAGATTATATAGTTCACTGTTCTCTATCATACGAAGCACGTTTAAAGCTACGTTTCTCTGACCTTGATGTTTTTTAGCTTCATTTATGCGGATATCGAAGGCAGCTACATTTCCGGTCATAGCTTCCAAACTTAGGGCTGCAGCTATCTCAGCTGTTTTAACAGCTGTGTAAAGATCCTGCAACGCAAGTATTCCAATACCACACATTGAGTGGGTCCCATTTATCAGGCACAAACAATCCTTAGTCTGAAGAGTAACAGGCTCCAATCCGCATAGCATAAATGCTCTATCAGACAGCATCCTTTCTCCCTTGAGAAAGACCTCACCTTTCCCTGTCATAGCCAATGCTAAATGAGCCCCAATGCTTAAACTGCCGCTGGAACCAACACCGCCATTCTTTGGAAGAACAGGATTAATGCCTGCATTAAGCATGGAAATTAAAGTCTTTACTACCGGTAAAGATACTCCACTATACCCAAGTGACAAAATATTAGCTCGAATCAACATTATTGCTCTGGCTTCTTCCTCAGATAAAGGCTCGCCAATACCGCAGGAATGGCTCATAGAAAGGTTTGTTTGCAGCTGTGCTGCTTGTTCCGGGGAAACAATTGTATTACAGAGTTTACCGACCCCTGTTGTAATGCCATATGCAATTTTTGATTCCTTTACATATTTGTCAACAACTGCACGGCTAGCCAAAATTCTATCTTCAGCGCTTTGGTCCAATAATACCTTTTCATTAAATCTTGCTACTGCAACTACATCCTTGCAAGTAAGGTCCTTAAGCCCTATTACAACTCCCATTTATCCTACTCCTTTTTTATTAATCAATTTGATTTTGCTTTTTCTAAAAATCCAACACATTCATTAACTGTTAACCATTTTGGTATATTGGTAACGCCTTTTTTTATTAAATTATGCACTAATTCTACAATGAAAGGCGGTCGCAAATATAATTCGGAAAGTTTTTCAAATTCACTATAATATATATCCTTAGGACTACCGTCAGAAACAATATTGCCGTCACTGACAGCAATGACTCTTGTAGCATATTCAGCAACTACTTCCATATCATGCGTAATCATTATAACCGTCGAACCGGATTCTTTAATCAAATCCTTCATTAAGTCCAATAAACCTACCAGGGTATGCTTGTCTTGCCCGGTAGTTGGTTCATCTAAAACTATAATTTCCGGTCTGTTAACCAAAACAGTTGCTACAGCAAGTTTTTGTCTGGCTCCTCTGCTGAGCGAAAACGGATGCAAGTCTTCACAACCTTCCAAGCCAACAATTTTTAATATCTGTTTCATCCATTTTTCAGCTTCCTCGCTGCTCATGTTTCTTTGTTTAAGTCCAAACATCAGTTCCTCACGAATGGAACTAAGGAAGAGTTGGTGATCGGGGTTCTGGAAACAATATCCTACCTGCTTACTAATTTCCTCTGGTGTACTATTAATAATATTCTTGCCCATTATGCTTACTTGTCCACTTTTTGCCTTTAACAAACCAACTATAAGTTTGGCTATTGTGCTCTTCCCTGAACCATTTTGCCCTATAATGCTTAAAAATTCACCTTTATGCACCTGTAAATTCAGACCATTCAAAATAGTTTTGTTTTTATCATAGCCGAAGCATACATCCTTGAATTCGACAACAACCTCGTTTTCTTCAGATTGTTCAGACGCTTTGGGAGTTGCCACGGGCGGCACGTATCGGGCAATTTTACTTTGCCAATAGGAATAAAATGCTTCAATGATTTCTGCTTTTTTTACGCTAAAAGGATATCCGTTTTTATATAATAAATAACCTAACTCTACTTGATCGGGCAGCAAAATTCCCAAATCTTTGATACTGGGATAATTCTGTTGTAACACATCTTTAGGCTGTCCATCATATATTATCTTTCCTTTGTCCATTACAATGATACGATTAGCGATTTCAATCAAATCTGTTAAATCATGCTCGACAATGATATATGATACATCTAATTTCTTACGGATGTTATCTAGAGATATAACTACTTCATTTTTAGATACCGGATCCAAGTCTGTTGTCGGATCATCAAATAGCAAAACACCTTGTTCCATTGCAAGGTTAGCGGCTATTACCACTTTCTGTTTTTGGCCGCCTGATAAACTTGTTGTCAAACGGTTAATCAAATCTCTGATATGCAGCAAGTCAAGATATTCATTAACTTTTTCTATAATCTTGTCCCGCTCGTAATCATGATTTTCTAATCCCCATGCTACTTCATCACATACACGAAAGGATACAATCTGATCATCCGGATTCTGAAAGACACTGCCAATATGTTTTGACAAATATCTTGGCTCAGTAGTAGCAGTTGAAAGTCCAGCTACCTCTACGCTACCTCCAATATCCCCAGCTTCTAAATGCGGAATGATGCCGTTTAGGCATTTAAGCAGCGTTGATTTACCACTTCCACTAGCGCCTACGATCAAAATGAATTCCCCTTTTTTTACATCAAAAGATATTTTCTGTAAAAAAGGATTTTCTGTATCTTCGAACCAATAATACAATTTGTCAGCTTTTAATACAATTTCGCTTTTACTGTCCAAAGGCTATTCCTCCATTTCATTTTTTCTTAATGAAAAATATCCTTGTTTCCGCTCCTTTCTTCTACTTTCGAATTAGTAAAGCACACTTATTTCATATTATCGTTGCTATAAATAATAAAAAGTACAACAAGAAACAGCTCTAGCTTTAGCTAAACTGCCCCCTATTGTACTCTTCTTTCTATAGGCATAATTTATTAAGCTTTATATCACAAATTTTTCTTATATTTTACTTATCTTTTCCGTGTATATATTGTATTCTACATACTATTTGAAAACCCTGCCTCAATTTTGTTATTTTTCTTAATATTTTTTCTTTCCTTGTTATAACAAGATTTCAATGAGGTTTTTACACACTCGCAAAAAATAAAATTCATAATGGTAAACAGCTGCTATTTCTAGCTTAACTGTCCACTAATGCACTTTATACATTCTTTTCACTATAAGCTTATACTAATTATATGGCATTAATCATGCAACAGGACTCATACCGAAGCCTATAACTTCATGTTCATGCCCTTTCGTAGTAGAACCTATGTTACCATACAAAGCAACTATAACCCAATCACCTTGTTCATGCTTATCACTTTGTCCCCTGGCAACAACAAAACGAAGAGATATCGTTCGAAGTGTTTCTCTTAATGCCATATGTCCTCTGCATACTCCATAGAGTGCATCATCAATTGCAGCATAGAGAGAGTGTTCCTCCCTGTAACTACTA
>JAAYPU010000029.1 GCA_012519645.1 Clostridiales bacterium
AAATTATTATTTTTGAATTAAAAGTAATTTGCATAAATTTGCCTTATCACCGACACCTTCTACCTACCTCGACCGCATCCTCAAAATTCTTTACAATCGCCCAATACAGGCTTTCCGACCGATTGACGGAAATCATAGTACATAAGCACCAGGTCCGTCTTGCTGTTAACCTTCAATTTGCGGTATATCTGCTTGATGAAGTAGTTTGCTCCCCAAATACTTATGGAATATTCTGCGGCAATATCTTTGGCTTTCATGCCAATCTCCCCCTCTCTGCCTTACATTATAGAGAAAAAAACCAGCTTTTAATAGCTACTAATCATGGTAGGTTTGCAAAAATACAGCCCCGACTGGAGTCAAAGCTGTGTTTTATGACAAGATATAAGCAAAAAAGCAACCCTCTAAAGGGAGTTCAACTTAGGGATTTACGAAAACAAGTAAATTTTTTACCGACTCTCTTCAAGCGGGAGCCATAAGTTAAGACCCCACCGAAGGATAATACCTTTTGTGTGGTCTTTCTTTATGTGCCGACTGTTTCAATTATGATGTCTTCAATCTGTCTTCTCAGTTCAGCTATTTGATTTTTAATTTCGTCTTGCTTTGAGATTTCAGCTTGTATCTCATTTAAAATGTGTCGTTGCTCACTAAACAAGATATCCGGAATAGGAAACTCTTGCATAACAATTGGAAAGATATTCTGATTCTGCAATCCCTTTTTGTAAATCTCTATAAGATATTGGAAGTATTTACTCCGCAGATAATAGTAGGCAAACATTGGATTATACTTTGTGTCATCAAAACGTATGCGCATAGTAAAATCGGCAAATATACCATCGAAATCATCTTTAACAATTGCGGTTTTCCCTATAGAAACACCAGAGCGGGCAACAATAATATCACCCTTTTGTATAGATTTTGCCTTACGAGATTCATAATATATCGGTGAAACTAATTGTGTTTCATCCAATTCCACTTCTAATGTTTTGATTGTGGCCATCGAAACATAATATGCTTCACCATTCTCATCAAAGTCACTTGGAGAAATACTTGCGCCAAGGACAATAGGTTCTGCAAAGAAATGCTTAATTTTCTTATCAGTTATTCCGGTAAGCTGTTCCATTACAAAATCGCCAGCGGGTCGATGATATTTTGCACTGAACCTCAAATCCGGATTATTTGAGAACAATGACTGTCTTAATGTATAAGTTTTGTGTGTTTTTAATTCTTCAAAAGTATCATAATCAAAATTAAATTCACGTTGGAAAACCGAATCAATGACATCCTGTATTGAAAGTACTGTTGCTTTTAACCTTTTTATATCCTTTTCAATGGGCTCTATCTTTGAAACAGCAACATTTTGCTCACTTATTGGTATGTTTCTTAGTTCGATTTTCAACAAATCATCAGCCTTTATAGCCTCAAATGCTTTTATATTATCCTCAATTTGTACAATTTTATCAGTTCTTTTCTCTTTACCCTTTTTAGTTATCTCCTTATCAATCGACTCTTGTATATCAGCAATTCGCTTGTTGTGTTCCCTGCTAATTGCAGCAATATCGAGTTTCTGTGGAGAATATTCTAAATCAAATAATTCATTTGGCATTTCCCTCTCGCCACGTTTTGTGCGTTTATAGCCTACGTTATCAATCTCAGCCATAAATACACCATAATTTAATTGAGGAGCAACTTCCCCAAATACCCACCATGTGTTTACATGCCCAAATGAATCAACTGTATCCTTATCATATTTACACAAATCAGTAAGTTCTGCACGATATTTCTCGATGAGTTCATTAGAAGAAAGAGCATCGTCTCTACTAGTCAGATAGTTCTTCAGCATTCTGCGGATGGTAGCCTTTTCCTCATCAGCAGACATTCCTTTAATTGATGGCAGTTTCTTCTTCTCTTTTATGCCGTCATGAACAGCAATAAGATTTTCGACACGTGTTTTTAACTTGGAATATTCATTAGATACGTTATTCCATGCATTATTCCAAGCCGCCACTTCTTCAGAGGTCTTTTTCTGTGCAAACAGAATACTCGTTTTAGTAGAAGTATATGTCTCAAATGCAAGCTGCGGTAATGAAACAACGGCTTTAATTTTGAAATACTTATAAAGGAACTATCTAATATACTTATTTTCTGTTGTATCAAATACGCTTTCTGGTAATACAGCAGCAAGGCGACCATTTTCACGTAATAACTGATACCAACGCTCAATAAATAGATTTTCAGAGTTCTTTTTACCACCAAAAATAAAGCTCTTCATTAATATGAGTAAAGAATTGCCCCTTGCTTTGTTTAAAACCATTACGAATAATTCCTTCAAAAAATTCACCAAGAATATCTTTACCGCTAAGACTATTTTTCCCATCGACAAAGGATAAACCTTCCAGCTCCTGAACTGCATATTTCAGTTTGGAAAGAGAAAATTTCTTGCTATCGATGACATAAGATTTTGCAAGTTCGGCTTCGTCAAGAATATATAACTTAGACTTTAATGCATTCCGATACAATTCATTGATTCGTTCAAATAGCTGGCCGTTTGTCTCAAATTCTTCGTCACCTTCTTTTTCAAAGGTAAGAGACTGGAATTTATATATTTCCCCATCCTCGGTGGTGTCTTCATCTTGAATTTTTGCAAGTATAAGGTTTGTAAGAGATGCAAAAACCTCATTATCATCAGTTCCACCACCTCCCCACAAAACATTATGGAGATCAGTTTGCAACTGATTTAGCATATCGCCAGTAAAATTAGTTTCAAGATCCTTGTCAGATGCCTTCACATATGGCTTATGTTGTGCTTTGCCATATCGAGTAGGTAGGTTATTAGTGTAGTTACGTTCCGATTCCCATTCTTCGAACGTAGGATATTTTTCAATATCAATTATCATACATTCATCCACAACTTTTCCGCCTATTTCATCGGTAGTATATAAAACAAGATATTTAACACTACGGCCTTCTGCTTTTTCCATCCCTGCGAGCTTATATAGTTGTTCCTTGATGGTTTCGTCCTTGTCAATTGTTGAATATTCATCTGGACTTTTAGCTTCAATAAACAAAAAGGCGTCACCTTTAAAATCACGTACAATGATATCAATTCTACTCGTGATAGTATGAGGGCGACCTGCTGTGTATTCATGTTCAATTTCGATACGATTTGCGGCATACCCGAGTTCATTTACAAGTCTTGTCAAAAGAAATGCACGAGACATTTCCTCATCGCCGCTAATTTCATTTATAACTTGACACTGTACAATTCCATCATAAGTTATTTTACCTTTAACAAGGTCAAGTGAGGATACGACCTTAGTCATATGATTGTCAATATACTTTTTAATAAGCATTCTATTCATTAAAATCGGCTCCTTCATTATTAATATTGATGAATTCCATCATATCGTTAGGCGTACAATCAAGAGCCTTACAGATGCTTTCCACCTTATCTAAGGCCATATACTGGCCTTTTTTTATTTTTGAGATGATGTTCGCCGATATGTTTGCCCGACGCATTAGTTCAGCATTTGATATATTTCTTTCTATCATTAGATGCTGTAACCGTTTGTAACTTACAGCCATTGCACACCCCTCCTAAAAGAGACTATATTGAGAATATCACACTTATGTGAATAATTCAATAATTTCATTAAATATTTAGGGTTTTATTCTTGCTATTTTCTCTTTCCGAGCGATATATGCAATGGAGGAGGTGCTGCATGAGTAGGGATTGGACATATGCAGAATTGCAAACAGCAAGCAAAGCTATGAAAGCCGCCGGGCATTCAGGTTATGAAGAGTTCTGCGAAGATCTGGATAAGACCATCTTCACAGCCTACTACAAGGACGCAGATAATAACCTTATAAAAATCAGTGGCCCATATAACGGCAAAGAAAAATTAGAAAAGCAAGTTCAAGAGCATTTCAGCCATTTGAAAGTAATCATAGTACTATCCGAGGAGGATATTGCATTTATCAAGGAAAATCTTGAAT
>JAAYPU010000328.1 GCA_012519645.1 Clostridiales bacterium
GTTGCGGTAGGAGATGATTGGCAATCAATTTTTGCATTTGCCGGTGCTGATATTACGTTATTCCAAAAGTTTTTGGAATTGATGGGACATGGCGTTGAAATGCAAATTAAACACACTTATAGAAATGCTCAAGAACTTATTGACATTGCGGGCGGTTTTATACAGAAGAATCCTACACAAATTAAAAAACAATTGATATCGCCAAAAAGGATTAAAGATCCAGTAGAAATTGTTGAATATGACGGAACAACCTCAGTTCTTAAAAACTGGACAAAAGCTATAGACGAATGCGTGGAAAGAATCGTCAAAGAGTATGGTGAAAAGAAAAGCATACTGCTCATTACCAGGTTTAATTTTGAAAAGGACAGGCTTTGCGAGTCAGGCTATTTTTCTGAGGGTAGAGGAGATATTCTTATATGGAAGAAAAATCCCAATGTTCCTATTACATGTTTGACAGCGCATTCTTCAAAAGGGCTTGGTTTTGATAATGTAATAATATTGAACATGAAAGAAGCTACCTTCGGTTTTCCCAGTCAACTTGAGGACGACCCTGTATTAAAGGTTGTTACAGCGCAGGATCTATCAATCCCATATGCGGAAGAAAGAAGGCTATTCTATGTTGCTCTTACGAGAACAAAAAACAAGGTATTTATGGTTACGCCTCAAAACGCACCTTCTCGTTTTGTGTTGGAATTAATAAATGATTATCAAATAAAACATAGCAGCAATTTAAGTTTTGAAGTATTGGAGTCAAACAAGCCAAAATGCCCGATGTGTAAGGCAACATTAAAGTATCAGGCAAACAATCCATATGGGATTCCGCTATATATGTGTACAAATGACCCGGAGATTTGTGATTTTATGACAAACAACAAGCAGGTCTTGGCAGATATATATAAATGTCCTAAATGTAAAGATGGATATATGATAGTAAAAGAAAGTAGGAAAAATAATGACTTTTTCTATGGTCGCACCAATTATCCTATATGCAAAAATCAGCAAAATATTAGTAATGAGATAAAATCTAAGGCAATAAAGACATTGTAGCATTATTAACATCTGCAGAGCAAAATAAATATGAAAATTTTAAACAAAGGATAGGAGCAAAATGAAAAAAGTATTTAATGTGTTGATTGTATTATTATGTTTGTCCTTTTTGTTTTCTATTACAGGCTGTGATAGTGAAGATACGGATAATACTATTACGATTATTGACATGGAAGGCACTTCTGTTACTATACCAAATAACGTTAGCAGAGTTGCCTGTATTTCACAATCAGCAACGGATTTGATGATTGCATTCGGACTGGGGGACAAAATTGTTGGGACTTATAGATCTTTTACATATAATCCCTGGACTAAAATAATATATCCAAAATGTGCTGAATATAAAGCCTATAGCTATAGTGTATCGGCGGAAACTTTGCTTGCTGATGGGATTGATTTAGTTATTATTCAGAATACAGAAAATGCAGAGGCTTTCAGAAATGTAGGATTACCTGTCATTGCTGTCCATCAGTATTCACCGACAGGGGCTTTTGATGATGAAATATATGATATTGCCAGAATTATTTCGGAAGTATTTCCCGAAATAAAAGATAAGGCTGATGCTTGGATTAAAGAAGTAGAAGATACAATAACAGAAATTGAATCCGAAATCGGTACTACAAATACAGACAAAGATATTTATTATATAAACGGCGAAAAACAAAAAGGTCTTTATTATTCAGACGGCGGCAATTCCATGATTTCAATGATTTTAAATATTGCCAATGTTAACCTTGCGACGGAAAAATATGAAGTGTTAAATGTGCACAACGTATCTGATGAAGAAATGCTTAATTTAAATCCATATGCCATGTTAATCGGCGGGGCATATCAAAATTATTTATCAGATTTGCTTGATGAGTCACCGGTGTGGAGTAATCTGGACTGTGTTAAGAACAATAGAGTTTATAGAATCCCGGTAGCAATGATTGCAATAGAAAATGTTGGTGCAGAAACGCCGGTTATGCTTAAGTATACAGCTAGTTTGTTTAATCAGGAATATCAGTACGATATTATTAATGGCATAAAAGAAAATATTAAAAAATATTTCAATTATGATCTGTCAGATTCTGATGTTAACAATATGATTCAGGGATTAGATAAAAACGGAAACAGGATGGTAAATATTGAGTAAAAAATCAAATTCTATTCCTTTAATTGCGCTTGTTTTATTAACAGTGATAACATTTTTTGTTTCAATGGCAGTTGGCAGATATAACGTTTCATTCAGCAGTTTAATCGGTTTTTTTACGGGCAGAAAAATTGATTCAGTTAGTTACAATATTTTATTATATTTACGCTTGCCGAGGACTCTTGTTTCTATTTTAATAGGAATATCACTATCAGTAAGCGGTGCTATTTATCAAAGTTCATTCAGAAATAAACTTGTTTCACCGGATTTGTTAGGAGTATCCAGTGGGGCAAGTGTTGGTGCGTGTCTGGCAATTCTTTTAGGATTATCAAATATTTTTATCAATTTATTTTCTTTTGTGCTTGGGTTGGTTGCTGTATTGTTGACACTTAGCTTTTCAAAACTTATGAAAAACCAATCGACAATCGTACTGTTGCTTTCAGGCATTGCGATGAGTGGCTTAATGTCTTCGTTTGTCGGCTTATTGAAATATCTAGCAGATAATGAAATGAAATTGGCAGAGATGACATTTTGGTTGCTTGGTGATATATCAGGAACAACCATTAAAGATGTTTATATTATGTTGCCCATAACATTGATTTGTTGCATTATGGTTTTACTTTTATCGTGGAGATTAAATGTAATCTCGCTTGGCGAAGGAGATGCAAAATCTCTTGGTTTAAACTACAAAACGACATTGGCAGTTTTTATTATTATGGCAACATTCTTAACTGCGGGGGCTGTATCAATAAGCGGAACTATAGGTTGGATAGGATTGGTAATTCCAAATATAGTAAGGCTAATTGTCGGCAATGACAACCGTAAAGTTATGCCTTA
>JAAYPU010000329.1 GCA_012519645.1 Clostridiales bacterium
AGCCACTAAAAGGACTTCGGCAGAAAAGATCCTGAAAACTACAGATATGGATGCATTGGTTATCGAGCCATATGCAAACCCATTCAGAACGTATCCTTTAATTGAGGACTATAAGAAATTCAAGTATCTGTTTGATAATAGAAATGTAGAATGCTATATAATAAATACCGGTCATTTTATGGATAAAAAGGTACCAAAGGAAGTTACTCTTGAAATCATAGAAAAAATCGTAGAGGGTACTGCTAAGTTTGAAAAATGGTCGAATTTTTCTCAAATGGAAATAATAAATATAGAAAACTTAGAACCGGATATGACGGACGTTTATTATTTAAAAAGCATTAAAGCAGGTATGGAACAGCGTCTTGAATTCCTGAAATCAAGAGAAGTATTTAATGACGGAAGAGACAGACTGCCTGATGAAGCGCATAGCGCACTCTTAAACTGTATCAGAGAAGTGGAGCATTTGATTAAATAGTAAGTATAATATATGCAGAGAAGGAATTCAGAAGAATTCCTTCTTTTTTCAACTGCATAGGAAAAAGCGGTTTTTAAAATTTTGATAAAGGGTATACTTGTATAATAACTATCAAGGAGATGATCAGAGTGGACATATCATTTTTTCAGAGTTTATTAGAAATGGAAACATGGATGGAGATATCAGAAAAGTTTAGTTATTTCGGACCTTTTTATGGTATTTCTATCGCTATGCTTGAGTCGTTTTTCCCACCCCTTCCTCTGGCGTTGTTTGTAACCTTAAATGTTATGATTTTTGGACCGGTATTTGGATATCTTTATTCCTGGATAGGAACATGTCTTGGATCGGGTATCGTGTATTTAGTTTTGACAAAGTACGGAAGACGTAGATTTTCTAAAATAGAGCTCAAATATCAATGGATGTCCAATGCATCTCATTGGGTAAACGAAAAAGGAGGGCTGGCTATATTTACCTTATTATGCTTTCCTTTTACACCATCTATTGCAGTAGCTGTTCTGGCGGCTTTGACAGGAATAAAAAAGAGAACATATTTCAAAGCGTTGATCTTCGGAAAGATGATAATGGTTTTCATACTGAGTACCATAGGGTACAATATCCATGCAGCTATGGAATATCCCATAAGGCTAATCTGGGCATTGATTATTGTGGTGGGGGTGTATTTGCTGGGAAAAAAGTTCTTAGATAAACATGTAATGTGTTTATCTAAGAAATAATGATGTAATAACCAAATGGATGGGAACATCCATTCTATATATTCAAACCATTGGTAATATATTACTGACTGGGGTATAATAATTGTAAGTATGACTTAAAAGAGGTGGTATTTTGAACAAAAGAGGTTTATTTTCGCTGGTAGTTGCGGTTATAGCTATTATTATAGTAGCATCCTTCAGTACATTGCTTAATTTCTTTACAGATTATTTATGGTTCAAAGAAGTGGGATATACACAAGTATTTCTAACAAAGCTGATGACGCAGATCAAAATAGGGGTTCCCGTTTTTGTAATAGTAACGATTTTACTTTATATCTATTTAAGAACTATCAAAAAAGATTATTATAAAAAAGTAAATGTAGTATACTCTGTTATTAATGAAAAAAGGATAAATCAAATAGCTCTTCTTGCGTCCTTAGTTGTGTCTTTGCTGGTAACAATAACCCTTACCTCCGGCTTTTGGTACGAAATATTAAGATTTTTTAATGGTACGGACTTTAATATTACCGATCCTTTATTTAATAAGGATATATCTTTCTATATATTCCGTCTTCCTTTTATTTCTCAAATTTATAGCGTGCTTATTACATTTGTCATACTTTTAGCCATTATCACTCTTATCTTCTATTTCTTCCTGATGAGTGTCAGAAGACCTCGTTTGAGAGAGGTTTCAGAGGATGAATACGGTCAGAATATTTTTAACGGAGGCTTTGATAAAGAAAATGGCAGACAGCTTCTGTACATTGCAATAAAACAGCTTACTGTGCTGGGCGTTTTATTCTTTTTAATACTTGCAGGAGGATATATAATAAAGCAATACAATCTTCTTTATTCTCCCAGGGGTGTTGCATTTGGGGCAAGCTATACGGATGTTCATGTCACTCTCTGGATGTATAGGATCATGATAGTATTATCCTTGGTTTCGGCAGTATTTTTTGCAGTTGGAATGAAAAGTAAAAAATTTAAAACTGCATTAACAGGTCCGGTGATAATGATAGTTGTTTCTATTCTGGGAAATATTATTGCCCTTGGAGTTCAAAGCTTTATTGTTTCTCCGGATGAAATTTCAAAGGAAAGTGAATACCTGAAATATAATATTGAATATACGAAGATGGCATATGGCCTTGATGACATTCAAGAAGAAAGCTATCCTGCAAACTTAAGCCTTACAAAAGAAGATATAGATAACAATATATTGACCATCGAAAACATTCGGATCAATGATTATGAACCAGCCAAGCAATTTTATAATCAAAGGCAGGGAATCCGTCAGTATTATTCGTTTAACGATGTGGATGTGGACAGATATATGGTAAACGGACGATATACCCAGGTGTTTTTATCTGCCAGAGAAATCGACGAGAGAAGATTAACACAGCAGCAATGGATCAATAAGCATTTAAAATATACACATGGATACGGTCTTGCATTATCTCCTGTTAATACCGTTACAGCAACGGGGCAGCCGCAGCTGCTAATTCAAAATCTTCCTCCGGAATCACAGGTAAAAGAGATACAAATAAACAGACCCGAAATATATTTTGGTGAGTTGACAAATAACTATATCATTACTAATACGGATGAAGGAGAATTCGACTATCCAAGCGGCGAAAGCAATGTTGAAACCTTTTATGAGGGAACCGGCGGTATAAAGCTTGGCGGTATCAATCGTCTGTTGTTTGCTATCAGGCAGGGCAGTCTTAAAATGCTTATATCAAACAATATAAATCCTGATTCAAAGATATTGATGTATAGAAATATAGGAGAACGTGTAAAGAAGATAGCACCTTTCCTGACCTTTGATTCTGACCCATACATAGTAGTCAGTGAAGGAAAGATTTATTGGGTCATGGACGGCTATACAATAAGTTCCAATTATCCGTATGCTCAGCCATATTTAGAGGGAGGGAGCAACTATATACGGAATTCTGTAAAGGCAGTCATTGATGCATACAATGGAAGTACCACTTTTTATGTGGTGGATGAAGAGGACCCTGTAGTTCAGACAATGATGAAAATATTTCCTCAGCTTATGACTCCTATGTCAGAAATGCCAGAGGATATAAAATTACATCTCAGATATCCTGAAACCTTGTTTAATATTCAATCTTATGTTTACCGTTTATACCACGTAACAGATACGACGGTGTTTTATCAAGGTGAAGATGCATGGGATTTGTCAAATGAAATTTATGGGAACTCTACTATCCAAATGGAACCAAGATACCAGATCATGAAGCTTCCGGGCGAAACTAAAGAAGAATTCATAATGACAATACCATATACACCTAAAGGAAAGCCTAATATGACAGCTTTATTTATAGCCAGAAATGACGGAGAACACTATGGCAAACTATTGGTATACAGGCTTCCAAAAGAGAAAGCGATTTACGGACCTATGCAGATTGAATCGATGATTGACCAAGATACTGACATTTCAAAGGAATTTTCTCTATGGGGACAACAGGGCTCAACATATATAAGAGGAAATCTGCTTACTATTCCGATAGAAGATTCTTTCATATTTGTAGAACCGGTTTATCTTCAGGCATCAAATGAAAACAGCCTGCCCGAAGTGAAGAGAGTAATAGTTGTTTACGGCAGTACCATAGCCTATAAGCCTACATTAAAAGAAGCATTGGAAGTACTTTTTGGCAAGACTACCGTTTCCGGACCGGCAGGTGAAGAACCTCAGGATGAAGTTCCGGATGATAATGCTCCGGCTACCATAAGTGATTTGATACGTTTGGCAAACGAAGCTTTTAATAATGCGCAGGAGGCACAAAGGAACGGAGACTGGAGCAGATATGGCGAATATTTAAGTGAGCTGCAAAGATACCTTAAAGAATTGCAGTCCGAATACCCTTCAAGATAAAAATAATGCAAAACCGCGAAAGCGGTTTTGTTTTTTTTTAATTTTTTCATACATAAAATTTTACAGCCATTTGAGATAAAAAATTCCATAGATAACACTTCCGTAAGTGCAGATAATATATACACCACAGAAAATAGCAAAGAAAAACACAAACTCATATTATAGTAATATCTGTAGTAACGGAAGGAGAGCAAAGATGCAAGATGAAGGCATAACACCAATTTCTTATTTTTATCAAAACACAAAATTATTTATAAAATTCATTAAGGCACATTATAAAAAAGATGAAAAAATGCTTGAGGAAATATATCTGGATACTTTGGAATTGTATCAAAAATACATAGATACATATATGAATAAAACTGGCAGAATAAAAAAGCTGAAAGAAATTATTTATGAATTATTGGATATACTTTCTATGAGGGAACAAAACGAGGATTTAAAAATAAAAGATATCCATTTATTTAAAGGAATAAAAATAAAAGAAAAAATTATCGGTGCATGTTACATAGAATTGTGGGTCAAGGGAAATAAACTATGGCTATATGTTTTCGAGAATAATAAAAACAAAGAAGTTATTATTCCGTATAATATAGAGGAGCCATATTTATTTGATACCGAACAAACCTTTTTTGCACTAAAAGATAAGGTCAGAGAGAGCATAGAGATCGCTCCTAATTAAAAACTATAAGGAGCATTGATATTTTAATTTTTAGGTGGTAAAATAAGAACATATTCAAGATTTTGTAAAAGCGAAGAAGGGAAAAAGTAAATAGTCCTGTATCTGCAAGAGAGCTGACGTCCGGTGAAAGTCAGTGTTATAGGCTGTCGAATCCGTCCCTGAGCTGCAGACGAAAGTCTTGCCGGAGAGTGCCGTTATCACTATAGAGGTGGATTGTATACAATCAACTAGGGTGGTATCGCGGAAGTAATCTTTCGTCCCTATAGGGACGAAAGTTTTTTGTTTTTATTTAAAAAAGGAGGCTGAAGGACATGTTGGATATTAAAAGAATCAGATCAAATTATGAAGAAGTAAAAAACGCAATAGAAAAGCGCGGACAAGGTGACTATAATATAGACCGGGTCTTGAAGCTGGACGAGGAAAGGCGGCAGCTGCTTTTAGAAGTAGAGCAGATGAAAAACAAGCAGAATCAAGTAAGCAAGGAAATACCCGAACTCAAAAAAGCCGGGAAAGATGCTTCCGACCTGCTTTCTGAGATGAAAGAATTGTCAAATGACATTAAAATACTGGATGAAAAGGTTAAGGATGTTGAGACTCAGATAAGAGATCTGCTTCTCAGCATACCTAACACCCCTCATGAAAGCGTACCGGTAGGCGCTACAGATCAGGACAACTTAGAAGTCAAAAAATGGGGAACTCCGAGAGCTTTTGATTTTGAATCTAAAGCACATTGGGATATTGGTACTGACTTGGATATTTTAGACTTTGAGAGAGCAGCAAAAATATCCGGAGCGAGGTTTTCCGTTTATAAGGGAATGGGCGCCAAGCTGGAACGTGCACTCATAAACTTTATGCTGGATTTACATACTACACAGCATGGTTATACGGAAATACTTCCTCCATTTATGGTAAACAGGGATGCCATGACAGGAACAGGACAGCTTCCGAAATTTGAGGACGATATGTTCAATATTCCTGCAAAGGATTTCTTCCTCATTCCCACAGCTGAAGTTCCTTTGACAAATCTACTGATGAACGAAATCATAGAAGGCGATCTGCCTATATATTTCACCGCATACACACCTTGCTTCCGAAAAGAAGCAGGCTCTGCGGGACGGGATACAAGAGGACTTATACGTCAGCACCAGTTTAATAAAGTTGAGCTTGTTAAATTTACAAAACCGGAAGATTCCTATGAAGAGCTGGAAAAACTCCTTTTGGCTGCCGAAAAAGTATTGCAGCTACTGGAACTGCCATACAGAGTGGTAAAACTATGCAGCGGAGATTTAGGATTCAGCTCGGCAATGACATATGACATAGAAGTATGGATGCCAAGCTATGGCCGCTATTTGGAAATATCATCCTGCAGTAACTTTGAGGATTATCAGGCTCGCAGAGGAAATATTAGATACAGACCGGAACCAAAAGGGAAGGTGGAGTTTGTCCACACTCTCAATGGTTCGGGATTAGCTGTAGGAAGAACATTTTCAGCTATCTTGGAAAACTACCAGCAGGCAGACGGTACTGTTGTTATTCCAACGGCATTGAGACCGTATATGGGCGGACTCGAAAAAATAGAGAAAAAATAAAAAAGTTTAGGTATAAAGAGCTTCTTAAATAATTGAGCAGCTCTTTTTTTTATGTTTGATTTTAATATGGATACCAACTCGGATAATTGACATGATAAATATTCGGGTGATAGAATTAGTTGACAAGACAACTTATATATATAAAATGACCCAGCCCTTTTGAGGAGAAGGAGAAATGAGTATGATAAATGAAACGGCTATTCCGAGGTCTATAGCGATACTTCATAGAAAAGCGCAGCGCTTTATTGCTAACGAGCTTAGGGAATATAAAATAGGCGCTTCCCAGTATGGCTTTTTATTGAGACTTTACAGAGGGGATGGGGTCAGTCAGGAAAGGCTATCCAATGATTTATACATAGATAAGTCTGCCACAAAAAGAATTATTGATGCATTGGAAAAAGCGGGATATGTATATCGAGAAAAAGATGACGATGATAAAAGAGCATATAAAATATTTTTAACAGAAAAAGCCATTGAAATCAAACCCAAAATAATGGATGCGATCAGCAAATGGAATAATTTGATTACAAAAGGAATAAGCACGGAGCAAAATAATTTTTTAATAGAAACATTGGATTTAATGCTTAATAATTCCGAAAGAGGGGATAAGAATGAATAAAAAAAGAACAATACTCTTAATAGCGATCATAACGTCTTTCATTATACCTTACATGTCATCATCTATTAATGTGGCATTACCTACAATAGCTAAAGAATTAAATATGAGTGCAATATCCATGAGCTGGGTCGCTACCGCATATCTTCTTTCAAATTGCATGGTGCTGCTGCCTTTCGGAAGGTTTGCTGATATTATCGGAAGAAAAAAAGTATTTTTAGCCGGAGGCATTTTTCATACTATAGCTTCACTTCTATGCGGGCTTTCCACTTCTTCAGCACAGCTGATCACTTTCAGGATAATTCAGGGAATAGCGGCTTCAATGCTTTTCGCAACTACCATGGCAATATTGACCTCTGTCTTTTCAAAGGAAGAAAGAGGCAGGGTTATGGGCTATTATATAGCGGCAATCTACGTCGGGTTATCCGTCGGACCGTTTTTAGGCGGAGTATTGACCCAATATTTTGGATGGAGAAGCATTTTTTATATAACTGTACCCATTGGAATTGTGGCAGCAGTTTTCGGAATACTAAAAATGGATATGGAATGGAAGGAAGCACAGGGAGAAGCTTTTGACTATTTAGGTTCTATAGTATATGCCGCATCGCTGTTTGCGTTAATATATGGTTTTTCGTTAGTTCCGGATAACTTAGGGGTATACTTATTGATGGCAGGGGTTGCGGGAATAATTATCTTTGGTTTAATAGAATCCCGTATTGAACATCCGATTTTAAAAGTATCTTTATTTAAGAAGAACAAAGTATTTGTATTTTCGAGCCTTGCATCGCTTATAAATTATAGTGCCACATTTGCAGTCAGCTTTTTGATGGGAATGTATCTACAATATACCCAAGGATTTACACCTCGTATGGCAGGGATCATTCTTATCATTCAACCTGTAATGCAGGCAGTGCTTTCTCCTTATGCCGGAAGGCTTTCTGATAAAGT
Organism: Clostridiales bacterium; assembly: GCA_012519645.1. Lineage (GTDB taxonomy): Bacteria > Bacillota > Clostridia > Peptostreptococcales > JAAYPU01 > JAAYPU01. The sequence goes on from JAAYPU010000329.1 coordinate 7,920, forward strand.
CGAGCCGTTAAAATTGGCATCCGGCGGAATGGCTATTACGGCTATTGCTCTGTTGTTCTTTTCTTTCCTCGGGGAAAAGACTTTACTGCCTATCATCCTTATCAATTTGGCATTTTTGGGTATCGGCCTTGCTTTGTTTGCATCGCCGAATACAAATGCAATTATGAGCTCGGTGGATAAAAAAGATTATGGAGTGGCTTCTGGTGTTATATCTACAATGCGAGTCGTAGGTCAAAATTTAAGCTTGGGAATTTCCATGGTTGTATTTTCATTGCTGATCGGGAATGTTCAAATAACTCCTGAATACTATCCAAACTTTCTGTCAAGCGTCAAACTTATTTTCTCAATAATGACGGGATTGTGTGTAGTCGGCATCTTCCTGTCACTTTCGAGGGGAAAACTACGTCAGACTGAGGACTGATATCAGGTCTCGGGTCTCTGGTCTCAGGGAACTAATAACTTAGAAATAAGAGATAAGGAAGATTTTTGTGTTGGCAACGCAAAAATCTACTTCAAACAATTAAAAAACTGATAACTGAAGACTGAAAGATAAGGTGGAAATTTTGCTAAAGTAAAATTTCTTCATTAACTCTTAGTTCTTAGTTTTTAGTTATTAGTTAAAAAGGGGAGGATATACATGAAAAAAGCTATAGCAACACCAAAGGCTCCGGCGGCAGTCGGTCCTTACTCACAAGGCGTGCAAACGGGCAATCTGCTTTTTGTTTCAGGTCAGATACCGATAAATCCGGAAACAGGAACCATACCGGAGGGGATAGAGGCACAAACCGGACAATCCCTTGAAAATATCAAAGCTATTATTGAAGCCGCAGGAGCAACTCTATCACAAGTAGTGAAATGTACGGTATTCTTAAAAGATATGAATGAATTTGCAGATATGAATAAGATATATGCCGAATATTTTACAGAGCCTTATCCTGCACGTGCAGCCGTAGAAGTATCAAGACTGCCAAAGGATGTAAAGGTGGAGATTGAAGCAATTGCACAACTGACAACTGATCTTAGCTCGTCCAATTTATGAAATAAATTGTTGACGAACTTATGCAAAGAAACCTCAAATCTTTGATTTGGAAGGTTTCTACTGCTAACTGATAACTAAGAGATAAGGAGGGAATTTGCATTAGCAAATTCCCTCCTTATCTCTTAGTTTTTAGTCTTTAGTTCTTAGTTCCCTGAGACCACCAGACCCGCACACCTATCCGGCTTATAGCATATAGTATATTAAAATATAATTTCTATAATTGTTCCGGCAAGGAGGTGTATCCTATGGGAGGCAATATCGGGGGAGTATTTGATAATAACGATAGCTTATTGTTCTTTTTCTTGCTCTTGGTAGTATTATTCTGCAATGGTTTTGGAGGTTTTGGAAGATAGCAAAAGCTTGCCATACCAACATATAATTAGAGGAAATTTCAATTATGAAATTTCCTCTAATGTTTTACATCTGTGTATGCCTTCCTCCCTGAGGAAGGTGTCAGCAGATCTGACAAAAGAAGCAATTCAATGATGCCCGCATCAGCTTATGGAACAAGGAGCATAGATGTCATTGCGAGCGAAGCGGGGCAATCTATACAAGATACTAGATAAGAAATAATAAATAACAATTTAGGAAAGAATTTGACTGCGTCAAATTCTCGCATTAAATCATTAACAATCGTTACACAATGGTTTAACTATTGCTCAACTATTGTTCAACAGGAGCGAAGCTCCTATAAAGAAAGATTGGGTTCTTGACACAAAAACGATTTATCGGTAATATAGATAATGCAATGTACTCCCGTAGCTCAGGGGATAGAGCGTCGGTTTCCTAAACCGTGCGTCGGACGTTCGAATCGTCTCGGGAGTGCCAAAGATAAATAACCTCGGCTTGTCCGGGGTTATTTATTTTTTTTGCTTCCATGTGGATTCGAACGTCCGACGCAGAGGAAGCAACGAGGGAGAGTATTTCCCTCGTTGAGAGGTTAACAGGTTAACCGGAGTACCGCTCCGGGGGTAACGGCACGGGTGCCGATGCCGATAGGGTGCAGAGCCCCATTCGGAGAGCGAAAGCGACAGGAGGTCGTTCGAATCGTCTCGGGATGTTCTAAAAACGCCCGTAGCAATAGAATGGGAAAATAGATTTTACTTGTCTCAATGTCGAAGGTAAGAATATTAGGTTTTTGCAGGGCATGGTAAAATGATATTATTGGAGGCGATTTTCTAATGAAAGATGTAAAAGGACAGAGAAAAAAACAATAAAAATTACGTTGATGTTGAATACAATAGAAATAGAAATGGTTCAATAAAAACATTTGTTAAAACTATTAATGGACCAGAGGAAAATATAATTAAAATAAATTGTGACCTAATTGTGCATAGTCGCGGGGAGAATATTAATCAAGACAATTTAATTGCAATTGAAATGAAAAAATCAAATAGGCCTCATAAAGAAACAGAAGAAGATAGTATGAGGTTAATGGCTTTGACAAAGGATAGCTATGATGATATATGGTCTTTTGATGGAAAGACTTTGCCAGAGCATGTGTGTAGATATGAATTAGGGATTTATTATGAAATAAACCATTCTCAAAGATGCATAGACATAGAGTATTATAGTAAAGGCTATGCATTTGATAATTTTAAAATAAAATATTAATAAACTTTTAGATGATACTCCTTTTGCAATTGGGTTGAATAGATAATATTGTAATATTTAATTGAAATATGGTATATATTGTCTTATAATCACAATTGGGGGATAAAATAAAATTGTGGAGACCAGTTTTATAGGAAACTATAGGGCTGGTTTTTGTTGCTTTAAGAAGTTTGATAACATTGGCAGAATTTAGTATATATATTCAATCAGAGTGGTCTATTGATAACATACTTACGTTGATGTCTATAATACTCGTTATTATCGGAGGCGTTTTCGCATTTATTCAATGAAAAGATTTCAATTGAGATTTGATGAAGATATGATGAAAGCAATGTATAAAATTGATTACGATATATATTTCACACATTGCTAATAAAATTAACCCAACAGGTTAAAAAATTTGACAAAGTGGAGAATAATAATATATAATGAATGTAGAATTCAAGTCAAAAAAATTAAGAAAACAATGTGAAGATCCTAAAATTGCTCAAAAAGAATTTGGCATTGAAATGGCAAATATATTAACCCAAAGAGTTGGAGAATTAATCGCAGCGACCAGTTTATTGGATATACGAAACATACCATCGGCAAGATTGCATAAACTACAAGGAGATAGATGCAATGAATATGCTGTAGATTTAGTACATCCATTTAGACTGGTTTTTAAGCCTGTATTAAAGAGGAAAGACGATATAAATGACTTGAAGAGTATTGATAGTATATGTATTGAGGAGGTTGTTGATTATCATGGTAAGCAAAAAAAATGAAACTAGTTTTATGCCTACACAAGCAATTCCTCCAGGAGAAACAATTAAAGAAAATATGGATTTTTTAGGAATGAGTCAAAAAGAATTAGCATTAAGG
>JAAYPU010000030.1 GCA_012519645.1 Clostridiales bacterium
ATACAGAAAGAATCATTTAAAGTTTTTTCGAGGATAAGATTAATAATATCTTATCCTCGAAATTAAGCTTTTCTTAATATATTATACTGTATCTATACGAAAATACATACTGAGAATCAATCAAAGTATAGGTAAGACTTTCGTGCAAAACGTGTCTTTTTCCACCATCGTTTTAAAACAGGGAGGACATAATAATCCAATCCAAAGGTGCTTCCTGAACCACCAATAGTGGCAATACCACCAAATAAGAACCAAAGGATGGATGCATCAGCCATACCTGTAAGAGCAATACCTACAACCATTCCAACACTTACAATTGAAGCTAAGAATGTAAACAGTCCGCCTATGAGTGCGAGTCCGAGAAGGATTTCTGCAACTACCATAACTGTTTGTATAGGAACAGCATTTGGAGCAACTATATTATCTATGATCCATTGCATAAATCCCGGAACTTCCAATAATGGTTCACCCCAGCCATGAGGCATGTGATCTAATGTCCATTGAACAAATCCAGGCAGATTTGTATAGGTTTCAGGTGTTAAAGGAGATTCTGTTACCGGAGATGCTGAAGTAACGGTTTCGACAACAGCTTGTGAAGCGGATGCCACGGCATCGCTGGCGCTGCTGACAGCATCTGCAACGGTGGAAGCAAACATCTTTGGCTCTTTAAGCCAGCCTTCACCGATTTTCTTAACCCCTTCAATAAACCACATGTATCCAAGCCATAATCTGAAAGGAACAAGCCAGAAATTTGGTGTTCTTTTTGAGAAATGACCGCCAACAAATGATCGTCTATTTTCAATATGGAAGAATTCATGTAAAAGATAATTCCACAATTGTCTTAATCCGGACACCATAAATAAATAGAAGAAATTAACAAGGTGCTTTATACTCATTGCTATAAACCCGGAAGTGCGTAAGCCATTATTGTCTGCAACAGCATATCTTGAACCTATTGATACCATAAAACCGTGATAATTTTGTTTATGGGTATGTAATTCGGTTCCCTTAATGAGAGCTGCAACGTTAAGAGCTGCTGTATGGCCGGATTGCTCTGCGGCTTCTACTATCTGAGGCATTACACCTTTTTCGTCTTCATAATAAGAGTTATCTCCTACTGCAAACACATTTTTATAATCTGATGTTTGCATATATTCATTTACTACGATTCTGCAGCTTTGACCTTGTGTAAGTCCTAAGCTTTCAGCACAAATATTGTTTTTCATGCCGGCAGTCCATATTAATGTAGATGTTGGTATTATAGTACCATCCTTTAATATTATTTGATTTTCTTCCGCTTTAACTATAGGAGCGTTTTTCAGAAGTTCGATACCCAGCTTTTTAAAGCGTTTTTCGACTTTGTCTATCTGTTTTTTGTCTTCCAGCATAGATAGGATACGGTCCATAGCTTCTATATTATATATTTTGACTTCTTTTGGATTGATACCGTATTCTTCTGCCAGATGCACTTGTGCTTCTCCTAATTCGCCGGCCATTTCTACACCTGTAAATCCACCGCCGCATACTACAAATGTAAGCAAGCGTTTTCTTACCTCAGGATCGTCTTCGGCAGCTGCTTTTTCAAACATACTTCTGATATGCTCTCTTAAAGTCACAGCGTCTTTATAAGAC
>JAAYPU010000330.1 GCA_012519645.1 Clostridiales bacterium
ATCTCTTCTATCATAAGCTTTGTTCTTCCATAAGGATTAACAGCGCTCAAATCCGCTTCCTCAGTAACAGGCATCTTCTCAGTCATTCCATATACCGTAGCCGACGAGCTGAATACCATTTTTTTAATATTATGAATTTGCATTGCTTTAAGAAGCGTCAGAGTTCCTGTTACGTTATTCTCATAGTATTCTATCGGCTTTTTTACAGATTCGCCTACGGCTTTTAGTCCAGCGAAGTGTATGACCGCTTCAATAGTATTTCCTTCAAAAATCTCATACAGTTTTTTATTATCGCGTATGTCTGCTTCATAAAAAACAACATTCTTATTGCTGATTTTCTTTATCTTATCAACAACTTCATGTTTACTGTTTGAAAGATTATCTATAATCAAAACCTCATATCCAGCATTAAGAAGCTCTATACAAGTATGACTTCCTATATATCCGGTGCCTCCGGTTACAAGTATTCTCAAAGCATCGCCCCCACAAAATATCCGCTATCCATTCTTATAGTATTTACATTATACAGTCTTTCTATGATATTCTCCGACATATAATACAGCACCTTTAGCCTTTTCAAACTTATAATCCTTTTCAATAAGTTCTGCTTTACGCATAGTGCTTCTTATCTCAGTAGATGAAGCATCTCCATTTTTAATATTTTCTATAATTTGCATCTTGCCTTCCGGTTTCATTATAGATAATAAGTAATTAACATAAGTTATTCTTTCTTCCTTTTGAATACTAAAGAAGATATCATGAATGATGACTCTGTCATAAAGTATGTCGCTAAATTGAACCTTACGTATATCCCCAAACAAACCATTCACATTTTGATGCTTCATAATAAACTTATTTAATAAATTAAAAGAATCCTCTGAAATATCCGCACAAACGAGCGAGCCGCCTTCTTTTAATCTTTTTATGATTTGTTTAGATAACCGACCTTCTTTGCAGCCAAACTCTAATACAGCTTCATTTCCTTCTAATTCAAAGCCCTTTACGAATTCTTTATAGATATAATTTCTAAAGATAGTTCGTAAAATTTTTTTCATCTTTCCCCAACTTTCACCCATTATTTACAAATAGCTGTTCATTAATACCATATCATGTCTATAGGCTTTTACCTAATTCGTATGCCATTTGCATTAATTCTTCATTTTCACTTGCATGGTTATGTCCGCAATGAACAATTGTTTGTACTTCCATTTTATGTGTTTTAAAATATTGATCAAGAACGTTGAAATTATCTTTATAAGCATCTTCATCAGAATTAGCCTGTGAGTATACCATAATTACTTTTTTACCAGGCTCGAGTCTGGATTTCATGTTTTTATCCTTAGTGCAGTAATGTCTGTCAATAAATGTTTTCAATGGACCACAGAAGGTATACATACAAACAGGAGAACCCATAATTAAAACATCAGCCGTTTTAAGTTTATCCCAATAATCTTTTAAATCATCTTTTATTATACAGTCAACCCCTTTTTCTTTACAGGTTCTGCAAGCCTGACAGCCTTTGACATGCATTTCATTTAAATTATAAGGAATTATTACATGTCCGCTCTCTTCCGCTCCTTGTACAATCTTATCAATAATAGAATTTGTATTACCTTTAATCCTTGGGCTGGATTTAATGGCAAGAACTTTCATTATGTCTCCTCCTTCAAAATTTACTACATTTAGAATAACATATTTTACCTTAATTTTAAACAAATTTTAACTAGAGAATAGGGGTTAGGGGTTAGTGTTTTTTGAGATAAGAAATAATAGATAAGAGATAATAGGTTCGGTGAGAATTTGACAAAGTCAAATTCTTTCATTAACTGTTATCTATTATTTATTATCTTTTATCTATTATTTATTATCTTTTATCTATTTCTTCGGACGCCTGACTCCGGACCAGACACCTGAGACCTGTTCCGGACCTCGGACTGATGCAAAGCATCATTTTATGGGACACTTAAGGATTTCCTCCTGCAGCTCCTTTATCCTCTCTGCTGACATATCCTCTATGCCTTTAAGGGGATAGGGCATATTCAGGCTCTCATATTTAGATACTCCCATAGTATGATATGGCAGCAGTTCTACCTTTTCAATATTGTTAAAGGAGTATATTTCCTTCTTTAAAGCTTCCAAATGCTCCGGACTATCCGTTAAGCCCGGTACCACCACATGCTTAAGCCACACCTTTTGTTTTTTCTGAATAATTACTTCCTTAAATTTATAGTACTCTTGAATATTCCTTCCTGTAAGTTTTTCATACATTTGAGCATCCTCATGCTTAATATCCAATATTACTAAATCCGTATACTCTAAAATTTCTTCATAATATCCTATACCTACACCGCTGGTATCTAATGCAGTATGAATGTCTTTCTCTTTGCAGCCTTTAAGACATTCAATCAAGAATTTTGGCTGAATTAACGGCTCTCCTCCTGAAAAAGTAACTCCTCCCATATGGGCAGCAAAATACGGTTTATATCTCACAGCTTTATTGACGATCTCTTCGGCAGACATCTCCTGACCGCCTGATAAGCTCCATGTATCAGGATTGTGGCAATATAAACATCTTAAAATGCATCCTTGAAAATAAACAATCATTCTTATTCCCGGGCCGTCCAGCGCGCCCATTGTCTCAATAGAATGAATCTTTCCCATGTTTACCACTCCCTCCTTCGTTGAGCAATAGTTGAACGATAGTTAAACGATTGTTAAACGATTGTTTTTGATTAAAGATTTATGTGTATTCTTAAGAAGATGTATTGACAATAAAAAAGTATGGTCATGTTGCACACTTTCCTATAGAATTTAGTTAACCAAAACAAAAATA
>JAAYPU010000331.1 GCA_012519645.1 Clostridiales bacterium
AAATCAGACATATGCATAATAATGTTATTTTCTTCATCATTAAATACCTCTGAGTTGCCTTTTTATTATATAATAGCAAAATGTCTTCATATGATATAGCTCTATTAATAGATATATATATTTCCTTATGGTATTTTATCATTAGTAGGATATAATATATATGAAATATTTTCCTGATTAATTTAATACTGATATAAGAGTATAAATATAGAGATTATTAAAGTTTTACTGCTTGAGGAGGCGGAGTTCTTTGGATTATAAAATGTCAAAAAAATGGTATGTAATTATTATAGTTGTTGCAGTTATATTAGCGGGTGTTGGCAGCTGGCTTTTCATGTTGCAATCAACTCCTTCTAACGTAACAAATCTAAAGGAATTTGAATCTATTGAGGAACTGCTTAATGTATCTCAGGAAGTTGTAAAAATCGAAGCATTAAGCAAAGGCTCTGCGGGAGTTGATATTAATTCCGATTTCAAAATTTATTCGGATAAAATAGATTTGGCATTAGACAAGTCATCTGTTCGTGTTACACCTGAGCATGCCTTTTCTCTGAATAAAGAATCAAAAAACGTATATTCGCTGAAGTTTGAGGAGCCTCTTAAAGCAAATATTATTTATAAAATCGCTGTTGAAGATAAGAATAAAGGAATCAGTACATCTAAAGCCTTTCAAACCTCTAAAGAATTTCGCGTTTTGAGGACATTGCCAAGGGATAAATCTACATATGTACCGATAAATACAGGGATAGAGATTACTTTTACCCATACGGATATGAACAATATTAAAGACTATTTTGAAATAACACCGGCTGTAAAGGGTTCATTTGAAATACATAAGGAGACGGCTGTATATGTGCCTGAAAAGCTGGATTATGATACCGTTTATACAGTGAAGATAAAGAAAGGACTTCCTATAAAAAACAGCAGTGAAGCCCTTAAGGAAGAATATATATTTCAGTTTCAGACGGAAAGACAGGAAAATGCAGTCAAAAATGAAGGGTATTTTAATTTCTCTAACAGAATGTATAATTATACATCAAAAGAAGTGCCGGTATTAAATGTATATGCAGATAAATATTACAGAGATAAAGAGCTTGACATAAAATTATACAGCTACAGGGATGCTGAAGCTTTTTTAAATGATTTGCGTAAAAATGACGACAGACCTGCATGGACAGTGAAAAACAGAGAAAGCATTATCTATGATAAATCAGTTCTTCAGGAAGCTATGTCTTTTAAAGAAAAAATATATGAAGCAGGCAGCCCGTGGTATCAGGATGTCATAGTATTTCCTGCACAGGTAGAGGAAGGATACTACCTTGTTTCTATGTCCTATGGGGATAAGGAATTTACAACTCATATGCAGGTAAATGATATATCAGCCTATATCATGTTAGGTGGAGAGAAGTCTCTGGTATGGGTCAACGATACTCGTACGGGTGAACCTCTTAAAGGGGTGGAAATAAAAGGTGAAGGTATCAAATCAGACAGGAGCAATGAAAAAGGAATTGCAGAATTTGAATTGATCAAAGGAGAAAATACATATCAGCATTACATAAGTCTTATAGCACAAAACAGGCTTCCGTTTGTTTCATATTTAGAAGAAAGCTACTATTCATATATGTACGCTGATTCAGACAATACGGCGGAAAAGTATTGGAGTTATTTGTATTTGGACAGAGGCATGTATTTGCCTACGGATACGATACAGGTCTGGGGAGTTGCCAAACCAAGAGCAGAAGGCAGACTTGAGGAGCTTACCGTTCAGGTGGAGAAATACGCATATTTCAGATATGATGAAAGTACATCCGATATATTGGTATCCAAAGATGTGAAGGTTTCACCTTACGGAACCTACACCTGTTCTCTGGAATATGAGCATTTCAATCCCGGCTCTTATTTCATCTCGGTCAGATCAGGTGAAGAAGTTATAAGCAGAAAGTATTTCCAAATAAAGAAATATACTAAGCCTGCTTATAAAATGGAAATTAAAGCAGATAAAAAGGCATTGTTTTTGGGAGATACATTAAATCTGGATATTCAGGCTTCATTCTTCGAAGGCTCTCCTGTTTCGGGACTTAAAATAAATTACAGCCAGTATAGCTGGAACGATAAGATAAAATATGTAGAAGGAAATTTGAAATGCGATGTAAACGGGCAGGCAGAGGTTAAGATAAGACCTGAATATACCAAATCAGAGGCTAATTGGTATCCTCAGTATATCAGCTACAGGTTCAACAATGCGACAGCGGAGGAAGAAGAAGTATATGCATATGCATCTGTTGATTTTTTCCCAAGGGATATCATGATTTACGGAGAAGGAAAGGTCAATGCTGATGGATTTATGGCTGATATCAAAACCAATAAAATAGTCCTTGACCGCTTAAATAGCGAGGAGGAAGTATATTCCTATGACATGGAGAATTATAAGGGAGATACTATCGATATTCCGTTAAAGGGTAAATTGATCGAAAAAAGATGGGATAGGCGGGAAATCGGTCAGTATTATGATTATATCAATAAAGTAACTCAAAAGAGATATGAGTATTATACAGTAGAGACTATATTGGATGAATTTGAAATCAATACCGTTAATGGTAAAGCGGTATATCAGTTCCCCTATGCGAATCATTCGAGGCAAAGAAGTTATTATATAGAGCTGTCGGGAAATGATCAAAAGAACCGTCTGATTACAGAAACCATGTATCTGCAGGAATCCTATTTAGAATATATGGAAATTGGAGAAAGGTATTCCTTCAGGGAGATGAATAATAAGTACCAATTTAAAATAGGAGAAAGCACCAATCTGTCATTGATCAGAAACGGGGAGACCTTTGATGCCGGAGAAAAAGGGAAAACCCTATACATGCTGTTAAAAGACGGGCTCCAAGAGGCCGATATCGTTGCTGACAGTAAGCTGACATTTGAATTTGCCAAGGAATATATTCCTAATTCATATATCAAGATGGTTTATTTTGACGGCGAAAGAGTACATGATGTCGGCATCTATGGCTTTAACTACGACTATACTGAAAAAGAGCTGGATATAAAGATTACACCTGATAAATCTTATTATAGACCGGGGGATAAGGTGAAGCTGGATATAGAGGTAAAGGACAAAAATGGAAATCCGTGTGAGGCAGAAGTCAATATAAGTGCTGTTGATGAAGCATTCTTTGCTATATGGGATCAATATGTATACACTCTTAGCGACATTTACAGCTATGTATTCGGAACGGGCATACAATCGGAGTATTATTCGTATAAAAATAATCAGCAATTTAATGGCGGAGCAGAATGCGGCGAAGGCGGAGACGAGGGAGAACCAAGGTATGATTTCAAGGATAATGCATTCTTTGGTACTGTGAAAACTAATTCATCCGGGAAGGGAACCATTGAATTTTCTGTACCTGATAATTTAACATCCTGGCGTATCACTTATCAGGCTGTGACCGAAGATTTGAAAGCGGGTAACGGGCGGGAAAATATCAATGTTAAGCTGCCGTTTTTCATCAGCTTGATATTTAATGATGTGTATCTTGCCCAGGATGAGCCCGGTATTTCTATCAGAGCTTTTGGCACAGAAGTGAAGCAAGGCGCTGAGATTAAATACAGGGTCGTTCTGGAAGGTCCGGATGGTCTTCAGAAGGAATATGATTTAAAAGGAACAGCCGGAAGCTTTAGCAATTTAGTGCTTGAATCCTTAATACCAGGAAGCTATTCCATCAGTGTTTATGCTGAATCAGGAAATCTGAAGGATGCCATAAAGAAAGATTTTAAAGTGGTTGAGAGCATTCTGGAAACGGCGAGAACAGATTACTTTGACTTAAACAATGACACTGATATACCTTCTTTAGTTGATATTTCTGATGAAAATGCAATGGCTGAATTGGTATTCTATAATAAAGAAATTTCAGATTATTATCGTACACTCAATACACTGTATTATTCATGGGGTCAGCGTGTTGATCAGGTGCTTTCCAGAAAGATTGCAGGCGAATATCTGAAGAAGTATTTTGATAACGAATATGTTTATACTGATAATGAAGATATAAGCATTTATCAGATTTATGACGGCGGTATTGCGCTATTCTCCTATGACAGCAGCAGTCCTGTACTGTCTGCAAAGGTATGCTCCGCTGCCAAAGAAATATTTGACAGAGTTGATTTAAAGTCCTATTTTTATAGCCGTATAGATGATGAAAGGACACCATCCTTGGATGTTGCGGCATGCTATTGGGGTCTTGCCGCATTGGGCGAACCGGTCCTGACGGATATTTACAGATTTTTGGATGATAAAGAAATAGGATGGAAAGAAAAGCTTTATTATGGCATTGCTCTTGCAGAATTAGGAGACATCGAATCGGCAGGAAATATTTATAGAGAGATCATCAAACAATACGGTCAATATGTTAAGCCATATGTTTATTTAAATATGGGTGAGGACAGAGATGTGAACATTGAAATGACAGCGTTATGTGCAATTATCGGCATTAAGGGAAATATTTTAGGTCATGATGAATTGTTTCGATATACGATGAATAATTCCACCGATGATATCCTCACAAATCTGGAAAGGCTTATATATTTGACATCTAAAACACCGGATACGAAACAAGAAAGCAGTTTTACATACAGTGCTGCAGGAAAATCGGAGAAAGTTGCCATAAAAGGCTTGGAAAGATACAGACTTGTGTTAACGGGGGATGCATTTAAGGAGCTGCAGTTTAATAATGTGAGAGGCGATATCGAGCTTGCACTGAATTACATCGGACCGGTCAAGGATTTGGCAGAAGCGGAACAAGGACATGCAAATATTAAGAGGCGCTATCTTATAAATGGAAAAGAAAGCTCTGTATTTAATCAATCGGATATTATTACTATTGAAATGCAGCTGGAGTTTAGTCCCAATGCACCGGAAGGATATTATCAGGTGACTGATGTTTTGCCTTCGGGATTGAAATATGTTCAGCCAAATTGGGGAAGACAGGCGGATTACAGCTGGGGAAACGTTAACGGGCAAAAAATAACTTTTGGTTATTATTACGATCATAATGATAAGAGACCTAAAACTATCCTATACCTGGCACGCGTTATAGCTCCGGGAAAATATATGGCGGATAACGGTATTATACTTCATGCTAAGAGCAGAGTATGCGGATTTACGACTCAAAATGTCATTACTATAGTGAGTTCTGAACAATGAGAAGGAAAATCATATTTGTCGTATTAGGTTGCATTCTTATAGCCGCAGCTTCACTATATACGAATAAGTATCCCCAAAAAAACGAAGGCGTAATTGATAAAGAGGTTTTGACATCAGGTTCAAATCTCATATGCAAATATTATGATGAAAAAGCTTTTATGGCTTCAGTCAAACAAGCCGAAAATACAGAAACCGGTAAATTGAAGATAGCAGGAGGCATTGCGCCTCACCATTTGCTCGCTAACAATTTGATTGCCAAATTTTTTAAATCCATATCCACATCATCACAAAAGGTTGTTATCCTTTTAGGACCGAATCATAATCGTTTTGGCAGAGAAAAGATACATACCGGTGACTGGAATTGGCAGACACCTTTCGGGATATTGGAAACGGAAAAGGATATTGTCAGCAGGATTGTACAAAAAACAGGTTCGGGGAAGGATATGAAGCTTCTGGAAGACGAGCATTCTATGGCAGCATTGATGCCTTATATCAAGTATTACTTACCTGAAGCCCGTGTGGTACCCCTTGTGCTTCATGGAAATCTGGGACTGGAAGAATCAAAGGCATTGGCTGATACGATACTGGAGTGTATCGGCGATAAGGATTATATTATCATTGGCTCTGTTGATTTCTCGCATTATTTACCGCCGGATGAAACGGAAGCGATGGATTTGGTCACTATTAAAGCTATCGAAAAAAGAGATTTATTAGCTATAAGCCATATGGGAAATGATAATTTGGATTCACCGCCAACAATAATAACCGTATTGGAAATGATGAACAAAGTAAATGCAAACGGATTTAAGGTGCTGGATCATTCCAATTCATCAAAAATGTCAGGCACTTACAGTAGAAGCAATACAAGTTATTATACATTATTATTTTATGAAGAATAGGAAGGGGAATTTATGTTTAAAAATAAGAAGGAATTATTCTTTTTCGCATTGATGGTAATTATTTTTCTATTGATAAGTATGGCAATAAGAAATAATAACACATCGGAAGCCGCCGAGCAGATAAATACAGTAATTGAGGAGCAAATAACATTAAAAATCAACCCGGGTGAGAATATTCAGCAAAAGATCGATGAAGCACAGGATGGAACGGTTATTATTATTTCCGCTGGCGAATATACAATCGATGAACCCATTGTGATAGAAAGCAGGAAGAATCTTATTATTCAAGGCGACAGGGATGTTTGGATTTATGGAGACAGAGTAGACTTTCAGATTTTTTTGATTCGGGATTCGGAAAATATTTTTATAAAAAATATAAAAGCATGTCACAAGATTGACCCGAAGACTCAAAATAAAAAGGTCGATCCAAAGCGAATTGGCAGTGTTATGGATATTGACAGCTGTAAAAATGTCACATTGGAAAACTGTGAACTGGAGGGGTGCGGTGTATATGGTGTATATGCCGTCAATACAGACGTTTTGAATATATATGGCTGTTACCTTCACCATAATTCATGGCGCGCTTTAGGGCTGTTTAATACCGGAAACGTAATGAATGTCGTGCTGAGGGACTGCACTATCATTAATAATGCTGACTTCCTTGAGAAAGAAGGAAATATACATATTCAGTTTGAAGGTAAAAATGTGATCAAAGACAACACATATAAAGTAAATAATAACTAAGAACTAAAAACTAATAGTTGAGGAGGATTTTGTGTTTTCAAACACAAAATCTTCTTTTTTACAGAAAACTGAGAACTGGCAACTGATAACTGACAACTGAAAGATAATGAAGAAATATTGCCTGAAAGGCAAAATTGCCACCTTAACTCTTAATTCTTAACTCTCAGTTCTTAGTTTTTAGTTAAGTAGATGTAAGTATAATTAAATGCTTTGTCGCAGACACTAAAAATGTTCTAACATTGATAAGAGGTGACTTGAAATGACAAATCA
>JAAYPU010000332.1 GCA_012519645.1 Clostridiales bacterium
CAAGGACTTATTCCAAAAGGCTATGTAGGTTTACCTGAGAATTTATTGATAGATAATTTGCATCAAACAGGTTATTTAGATGGTATGTATGTAGGATATGCTCTTTCTATGATGTCTTTGGTAGATAATGATGCACCGAAGGATTTACTTCTTTCAGTTCGTGATGATATTCGACCTAAGCTAATTGGGCATCATTATAACGATAGAAATGAAATTGAAGAACGTTTCAAAAGCGAAAAATACTGTTGGATCAATAGTTTAAGTGAAGAAGAAACAGGAAAATAATATTTTTGATTTTGTCAAATCGTAATTTTACTAGGAATAAAATATATGGATATGCCCAAAGTTAGTTTTTGTGTCGGTGTTGAAGCCATTGAAGAATTTTTATCTGAGTTAAACGGATTCGTCACTAAGAAAGATGCTATCTATTTCTCATATAGTAAGGAATTGCAAACTTAAGTGATTGTAGATATTGACAAACGATGTTTATCTGACAGTTCTTCCGCAAAAGACCATATTATAGTAACTAATAAGGAGAATATTACCTATATGAATAATATATTAGAAACAAATTTACACTTAACTCACGCTCCTATTTCTATCAAAGATTTCAACTATATAAAGAAAGCACCTATATGTGATTCCGAACTCTGGTCTGAGAAAGAAAGTCTCGATAATGCTTCTCTATATATCATAGGCAAACGAGAAGTTCCGGTTTTTATTCCACGAAGGGAAATATCAGATAAATCTTGCTTAATCCTTGATGTTGAGGTGGGTAAAGCATCTTTCCGAATTTTCGTCCCTGCATTGAAAAATCCAGAATACTCTTTGAACGGCTTTGCAGGAATAAAAACGGAACCTGAGGGATTGGAGAAAGCACAGAAGGTATGGCTGTTTGCTTTTAACGATAAGGGTGACGCTGTTTCCACTATTGGATTTACCTTCGATGAACTGATTTATTATTGTGGTAAAGACTGGTTCCATATTACCATGCAGGGCGATTTTGCCTCTGCAATTACCTATGAGGTTCTTTATGTAGGAGAGTCTGTTGGTGAAAAACTGACACAAAGGTTTAAGGCACATCATGCACTACAGGATATGCTTATAGAAGAGAAAGTAATATCTTCTAGCTTCGATAAAAGTGAAGAACTAATATTGATGCCGTTCACCACCGACTCTTATATGTGTACGATGCTTACGGGGTTCAGTTCTGAAAATGACTGGAGTAAAGCACTCCTCGGGGATTTTGATGTAACACCTAAACAGATAAGCCTTGATGCCGAAAAGGCTCTAGTTCATGGCATGAATCCAAAGTATAACCGCATACAATTTAAGAACTATCCATTTTCAGAGGATGGTTTGTATAAATCCGATGCTAGTGTCTTTTGTTACTCAATTGCAGATAACATGATTTTGAAGTATGACGCAGGGAACATCATAGGCTGTCCTGAAACGGCATTTTCTTCATCCATTGTAGGAGATAAAGACGGATATACTAAAGTTTTCGTTCCAGGTGAGAACCCGACTGAACGGTATGCGAAAAAATGGTATGCCAAACATGAGAAGCAAATGATTGAAGAAGGTTATGCATTCACAAACTCAGATGGTCAATACGCTGACGGGGGTATATGACATTCACGCAAATTTGCGTTTTTCTGAAAATCAAATCCCGATTTGGATATTTGTTTCTATGCGCCAAGATGGATAGTGGAAGAGATAGTTGTGAAAGGAGTCGATAACATGAAAAAAGAATTTCTTACTGCCAATACTAAATTTGTATATTCAAAAAATGAACTAGGATATCAAGAAGTTTTGGACAATTTTGAGAAGGCTTCTGAGATTACTATTATCACATATAACATATCAGAAAAGAAAAATGCTTTAGTTGACGCATTGAGAAAAGTAGGGGAACACTGCATAATCAATGTTATAACAAACATCCCGAGCAGGTGGGAGACATATTATGGTGATACATTTCGAAATAAAGCAAGAAAGAAGATTAACTTGTATTTATCAAAGCTAAGTTCAGATAGTCTTGGTATCAATTCCAAGGTGTTTTTTGATTTCTCTAATCATGGAAAAATAGTTATGACCGATTGCATCGTTTATGTTGGGTCGGCTAATTATTCGGAGGAAAGTGCAAACAATACAGAATTTGGATTTATTTCAAGAGATAAAGATTTTATTGATTATATTAATTCTGAAGTATTGCCAGATGTTCAGGCTTCTGCTATTCCTTATTATGAATATGATTATACCGCTCTTTTACTTGAGGCAAGCGTGGCACTATCAGCAGTCTACAATATTAAGAACGAATTGTATGAAGAAGTTTATAGATTACACGATGATGTAGATGGAGAATGGTATTATTATGTTGAACACGAAGCTACCTTGACAGTAGCCACCTTAGATAAAGTTGTTCAAATTGTTTATGAGGCTTGTAAGGTGGCAAGTGATATTTATGATGCAATTGATATTATTACTAATGGAGATGAAGATGAGACAATTGCTGTGAATGATGTATATGAAGAATTATTGAATTTATACTCAAAAATTGAGAAAATAAGGACTTATGATACACTTATTGAATTATCAGAGTTCGATTCAGAGGAATATATAAATCAGCAATTACAAGAAGAATATGCAATGGAGGCATACGAAGATAACTTAGAAAAATGTATTGAATGTGCATCAGATGAAGCAATGAGTGTTGTTTGGGATTTGACTCAAGCAGCAAAAGAGGACATAGATGAGTTAATTGTAGAAGTTAAAAAATTTTGTGAAATATACTCATCTTTAATAGAAAATCTACGGGCAAGAAAAATCAAAAAGGTTTGTCCGAAAATAGATAATACATAAAGTGAATTTTGTGTATTGAGATAATTGCTATGTGAACTATAAAATAAACTATATAACTTCCTGCTTGTCGGTTTAGTTTTGCGATATATGTTTAAGTTCTAAAGAGCACCGACCGAAGTCAGTGCTCTTCCAACTTAAAAACATCTTCTACCAGCAGATTAAAGTATGCTGCAATCCG
>JAAYPU010000333.1 GCA_012519645.1 Clostridiales bacterium
AGGTTCTATCATGATTCCTGAGATGACTGAAAGAAATTACGATAAAGGTTTTTCTGCTGTTGTTCAGTCTATGGCAGGATCACTCGGAATCGTTATACCCCCGAGCGTTCCCCTAATACTCTATGGTATCGGCTGCGGTACTTCCGTAGGTGCTTTGTTTATTGCGGGGATTCTGCCGGGAATATTATCAGGCTTGGGTTTAATTATAGTAGCTATTATAATTTCAAAGAAAAAAGGCTATATAGATAAGATGGAAAAAATGGGTATAAAGCAGAAATTAAGAATCATTATTGAAGCAATCCCAGCCATACTTATGCCGGTTATAATATTAGGCGGTATTTACAGCGGCTACTTTACACCGACTGAAGCAAGCTGTGTTGCCGTTGTATATGGATTTATCGTCAGTATCTTCCTTTACAGAGAACTCAGCATAAAAAAATTAGGTGGTATTTTAACCAGCAGTGTTATAACTTCTGCAATCGTGTTGTTTATTATCGGTACGGCTGCAAACTTTGCTTCTATTTTGATAAGAGAAGGTATTCCTGCTGCGATGGCAAATTTCATTATGGGAATAACTGAAGACCCATATCTTTTCTTACTGATCGTTAACATATTCTTATTGATTATAGGTACTTTTATGGAAACAGCAGCAGCCATTATCATACTGACACCAATCCTGGCGCCTATTGCAGTACAACTGGGAGTAGACCCTGTGCATTTTGGTGTTATCATGATAATGAACTTAGCTATAGGATTATGTACACCACCTGTAGGAATCTGCCTTTATGTAGCATCTAATATAGCAAAAATCAAAATAGACAACATGATGAAATGGCTTTGGCCTTTCTTGGGCGTATCCATTGCAGCGTTACTTATAGTAACATATATACCACAAATAAGTTTATTCTTAGTGAAGTTTTTAAATTAGCATGAATATATATGTAAAATAATAATTTTAATAAGCAATTATCAATTAATTGTTATATACCCTCCCCTAAATTTCGAGGCATTCAGAAATGAATGCCTCACTGCCATTTTTGATATAATTTCCAGGTTACAAATAAGTTACATTTCCCATATTGTATTGATAATGCTTGAAAAAAATGATATTTTATAAGAAAAAATGTCGACAACAAGGTGGGAGGGGAAAAATGAAGAAGTACATAAGTTTTGTGCTCATAATGGTTCTTTTGTTTTCAGGAATGGTTTTTGCAGAAGGAGAATTGGATGGTCTTGAGACGATTTCTTTAGATGTATATGATATTTCAAAAGATGTATACCGTTCAGAAATCGTTCCTATAGTCAACCTGATGTTCGGTAAATCGGATATATTGACTACAGATGTGCCGGCCTTTATTTTAGACGGCAGAACATTGGTTCCAATACGTTTCATAGCTGAGACACTGGAGGCACAAGTAGAATGGAATCAAGAAAAAAGGCAAGCTATTATCAATAAAGATGGAAAAGAAATAATTCTTACTATTGACAGTGCAATTGCACAGGTCAACGGTAAACCGGTACAGCTGCCAAGTGGTGTTCCCTCCAAGCTGGTTTCTTACCAAGGCAATGCAAGAACAGTTGTGCCTTTCAGATTCGTATCGGAACAGTTGGGTATGGAAATAGAATGGATCCCTGATACTTATACTGCCGCTATAGATTATCCTCATAGAAGCATTACGGATGTTACATATACGACTTATAACGGAATCCCTGCCATTGCTATTAAAGCAGACGGAAAGATTAACTATAACTCTATGTATATACCTGCTCTGAAGCTTGGCCTTAATGACAAACTATTGATCGATATTCCCAATACGGACTTGGGAGGCAAAAATATATTAACAAAAACAGTAAATAAAAATGGCATATTGGGTATCAGAGCATCACTTTACGAAACGACTCCGAGAGATGTGGTAAGAGTTGCCGTTGAATTGGAAATGCAAAGCCGCAGCGATACCTATTATGATGATGTAACAAATACATTGTATCTGACCTTTAATAATAAAATAAAAGAGATAGA
>JAAYPU010000031.1 GCA_012519645.1 Clostridiales bacterium
TCCGCCATGAATAATAAACTAAATAAATTAGATAATAAAGAACTGATGAAATTAAATAATGCTTTGAATGATTACAAAAAACAATATGAAATTATAGCCAACCATTCTGCCGATCTTATATATCATTGCGATCTGCATGGACAGATCACATCAGTCAATGAATCCACGGTTAGAGCCTTTAATTTAAGAGAAGAAGAGTTATTAAAAAAGAATATTCAGGAAATTTTACTCTCGGAAAAGTCTCGAAATAATTGGGAACAAATAATAGCTTCAATAAATAATAATATTTCAGTTCACTTTGATGATATTATTTTTCTAAAAAATATAGGATTTCAAATCTTTAAAGTCAGTTTATTCCCATTAACAAATGCACATAATGAAGTTACGGGCATCATCGGAATTCATACGAATATTACCAATATAAAAGAAAATGAAAAGATAATTCGGCACTTGGCATATTATGATCTTCTGACACAGCTGCCCAACAGATTATTATTTACGCAGGAATGTTTTAAAATTATGGAAGCTGCGAAAGTAAGCCGAAAAAAGATGGCGATTGCTTTTATCGACATAGATGATTTTAAAAAAATCAACGATACTCTCGGTCATTATTGGGGAGACCATCTTCTTATAGAATTTGCAAAGAATGCAAAGGAATGCCTTCGCGTCAATGAATATATTGGACGCTTTGGTGGAGACGAATTTGTAATTGCTTTTTCTAATATCCGTTCTTCTGACAGTATTGTTTCACGAGTTGAAAAAGTCAAGAAGGAATTAGAAGAGCATACTTATAAATTGAATTCAATGGAATATCATATTTCTTTGAGTATCGGGATCGCTTTATATCCCGATCACGGAAACAGCATCGACGATTTATATAAAAAATCGGATATTGCCATGTATCGGGCAAAGGATGCGGGCAAAAGCAGGGTGGTATTGTATGATGCTTCGCATCAGTGTATAGAATATTGAGTATAGAGCATGGATGCTCCGCATCAATGTATCGTTTATCGTGTAAAATGCTTCGCATCAGCCGGGGTCCGAAGTCCGTCGTCTAATGAGGTTTCGGATCTCTGGTCTCAGGTGATTGGTCCGGAGTCAGGCGTCCGAAGAAATAGATAAAAGATAACTTCTTTATTCTCTTTCAGTTTTCAGAACCCGAATTACTCCTTCCGTCAGCTTCGCTGACACCTTCATCAAAGAGGAAGGCATTTCTCTATTCCCTATCCCCTTAATAACTTTCAAGAATAAAAAAAAATTGTGGGGTTATATTATTTTTATGAATTCTTATCAGAGAGGTTCAAAATGATTATTATTCTGATACGAACAATAATATTATACGCTTTTATTTTATTTATCATTCGGCTCATGGGAAAAGCAGAGCTGGCTGAAATGGAACCTTTTCAATTAGTAGTAACTCTCATGATTGCAGAGCTTGCAGCACTTCCGATGGAAGATACCGGTGTGGCATTAATAAACGGTATCACTGCGTTAGTATCTTTATTGTTCATTCAAGTTCTCATTTCATATATTTCTTTGAAAAGCGAGAAAGCCAGGTTATTTTTTTGCGGAAAACCAAGCGTTTTAATTAATAAAGGTATTATCAATGAAAAAGAATTAAAAAAATTGAGAATAAATATTAATGATTTATTGGAACAACTGCGTTCTAAAAATGTTAATTCTTTAGATGAAGTAGAATACGCCATTCTGGAAACCAACGGAGATTTAAATATCGTATCAAAGCCTGAAGCAAGACCGCTGACCCCTAAAGATATAAATAAATTTCCGACGATTGAGCATATGTCCCTTCCCCTAATAATAGACGGTACGGTATATAAGGAAAGCCTTAAAACCTTAAATTTATCTGAAAACTGGCTGAAAGAACAGCTTTATCATAGCTGCATAAGCAGTTATGATGAAATACTTTACTGTTACATTGATGAAAGCAACACACTCCATCTTCATAGAAAAAACATGAAGAAAGGAGATATTAAAGAATGTAAACCTTCATAATATCCTTGCTGATCTTTTTATCAGTCATTATTTTTTGGTTATTCATATCAGATTATATGCATTCATCGCTTCATGCGGATATTGAATTGATAGAGGAAGAAATTGAAAAAGAAATAATTAAAGGAAACTGGGAAAAAGCCATGTCTAATTTTGAGGTGTTCATAGAAAAATGGGAAAAGCAGCAGACCTTATATAATTTATTTATCGATCAATCCGCAGTTATGGAAGTAAATTATTCTAATGCTAGAACTAAAATATTCATTGAAAATAAAGCTGTCACACTAGCCTTGGGAGAGCTGTCTTTTATTAAAGAGCATTTACGTTCACTTCATGAAAATGAGCAGATAAATTTGGAAAATATATTTTAGATTGGGGAAATTCTTTATACGGATAAAAATGTTCTTTACTTTTAATATGAATGCCTATAAGATATTTGACAGTAGAGTAAGTATTATGCGTTAAGTGTTAAAGGATGGGATGTCGCCTTTAAACGAAGAACTTCTTGTTCGCGATATAATGCTGCGTCCGCTACTGCATTAGAGAGTCTACACTTTATTCCTTTCTCTTTAGTGTCGTAGGGATATTCTATTGAGAAAGGAGTTTTTTATTATGAAAACAAACAAACTGATTTCATTAGCGCTGTTATCCGCTATCAGTATTATTCTTACCAGGTTTTTATCATTCTATGTTCTTGACAATACCGTACGTCTGGGTTTTGGTCACATTCCGATACTGCTTGCAGGAATTCTATTTGGTCCCTTATCAGGCGCTTTGGCTGGAGCTGTAAGTGATTTATTAGGCATATTGATAATGCCGTCATATGGTTTTTTCCCCGGCTTTACCGTTGCCTCAATATTAACAGGCATGATTCCCGGCTTACTTGTTAAAATCTTTGAAAAAAGACGTTTGATGGGATTCGGGGGTGTTTTGGGCATTGTATATATCACTGAATTCTTTTCTTCTATATTAATAACCACTTTAGCCGTTTCCATGTATTACGGAGCTCCTTTAGAAATCATCATAATACCTCGCAGTATAACTACCCTCATTATGTCTATGGTTTATTCCATTATTATTGCCGTTTTATATAAACAGCTTGTACGACAGGAATTTATCAATAGAATGAGGAAATAGGGGATAAGGGATAGAGTATGGAGTATAGAACAGAGGTTAGAGGTTGGAGGTTTATCAATTACCCTAATCACTAATTACTAACTACTCCCCTGAGACCCGAAACCAGACACCTGAAACCTGAGACCAGAGACCTGAGACCTTAATTCTTAGTTAATAGTGATGCTATGGTTTTCATAGTATTTATATTCTGCTTTAATTCTTGTGCCTTCTTGATATTAAGTAGATCCAATATTTCAATGACATCCTGCCCGCTTTTTAAAATATCTTTTTTATTGTTGTATTGTAACCTTTCAAGCATATAATTCAGCTTCAGCAGCTTTTCAGTGTTTTCTCTTCCTTTTCCTTCTAAGTATGGGGATACCGTTTCCAACAGCTTTAGATGTTTTTTGGGATGATAGATGTTCCCCATTGAGTACGCTTTATTTTTATTTATACCGCTGCCTATACCATAAAGGTTTTCTGCAATATTTAAAACAGATTCTATATTTGCTAACATGCTTCTGCCGTTATAATCAAAATAAGGTACTAAATCCTTTACTAAATGATTTATTTTCGAAACTTTATAGTATTTATCTTTTGGATCATCAGTAAGCTTTAAAAAATTGGTTTCTTTTTTTGCCATAGCAGAGAATAAAAGCATTCCTATGAAAAGGCTTCCCGTAGGTATATTTCCGAAGGTATTTTTTTGAACCTCTCGTTTTTCTTTCCTGCTATTCAACTCTTCTAATAGCAACTCCATTTTTTCATTGCTCATATTCCTACCCTCCGAAGATACCCTCATCTTTTAAAGCAGTTTTTCATTTATAGTGCAAAATAACTTATGAAATACACTCACACTATAATAATTGGAGTATCACAAATATCATATGAATAAATAACGCAATATGTTACAATCTAATTGAGAATATAAAACAGGAGATCATTAAATGAGTTCAGTATTATCATTATTCAGACGTAAAAAAATAGGACTTGCTTTAGGAGGCGGTGCTGTCTGGGGAACAGCACATATAGGCATATTAAAGGCTATAGATGAATTAAAGATTCCTATAAGCTGTATCAGTGGTACCAGCGCGGGCTCTTTAGTAGGCGCTTTATATGCATCCGGAATGTCTCCTTCAGATATGGAAAATATTGCATCAACCACCAATTGGAGCCAACTCACACGTCCTTCTCTCCCCAAAAGAGGTATTTTATCTACTGAACCAATGGAAGACTTTCTGAAAAAAATATTTACAGACCTTTATATCGAAAATCTTAAAATTCCTTTTTCGGCCATTGCTGTGGACGCCGTAGAAGGAAAAGAAATCATTTTTTCTAAAGGCTATCTTCCGACTGCTCTCCGTGCATCTTGCTCTATCCCCGGGATTTTTCGACCCGTCGAGCAGGGTAAAATGCTTTTAATAGATGGCGGCATCATGGACAATGTTCCTGTGACACCTGTGCGAAAATTAGGTGCTGATATTGTTATTGCCGTCAATCTTTCTCCGGACTTAAATAAATGGATACCTAAAAATACAGCGGGTCTTATCCTGAAATCTTTTTTACTGGCGCAGCATGCCAATTCCATAAGAGAAATGACTCATGCGGAAATTGTGATAAATGTAAACACAAAAAAAATCAGCCCTGCTGATTTTAGATGTACAAAAGAGCTGATCGATATTGGCTATAATGCCGCTATATCCGTACTTAATAATAATCATTTAACCCGTGTTTAGGGATTATCACCTTCAATGTGTTCCGCCTGTTATTGTTTTCCAGCAGAATTTGTCCTCCATAATATTTTAAGATTGTCTCAGCTGTAACATGTCCTAAGTATATTTTGTCCAAAACAGGATTTATATATGTGCTGTCTGTTTTTTTGATCTTCTCAATAATGTTTGACAACCCTTTCTGGGATTCTGCGTTTTCTATAACAACAACGGCATCCCTTTGCGTATGCAAGGTTTGCAAAGCGATATGACCTTCGGGGCATATTTCCATACTATTGCTTAAAAGTATACGGAAGGCTTCTTTTATTTTTTCTCTGTCTCCCGATATTATTTCGTTAGAATTTATGGTTACATCAAAATAATGAGATTCATCATATAATTTATTTTCCTGAACTATTTCCCTTATCAAATCTCCGATTTCAAATTCCTCTGTTTCATTCGACAACAACTCAGTATCCTCTAAAATAGAAGAAATAAAACTCTCCAATAAGCTGGTGATGTTTTGAGCCTCTCTTCTGATAGAGAGAATAGCCTTCCTTTTTTGGACATTCTGTTCACCTTCCTGTGCAAACATTTTTGTATAACCCAAAATTATTGAGGCGGGGATATTCATTTTCTCCAACAAGGCATGCAGCATTCTCTTTCTCTTTTTATCCTTTTGCTCAATATTTTCCATCATTCGGTTAAAAGCAGAAATGAATTCCTTTAATTCCCCTTTCCCATCCATACCAAGTCTGACACTTAAATCTCCGGGGCTTGTGCTTTGTATTTTTCGGGTTATCTCTGCAATAAGCTCATACTCTCTCTGCGCCCGTTTCGAGGATTGAGACCACAGCAAAAGCACCAATACTATTGAAGTAATTATTCCTATGATCCATAGAAACACCATATCTTTATTAGTTTGTACTGCATTCTCACGAAGAATCAGTATAATAGGCATTTCATCCGAGAATACTGTTTCATAATAAAACCACCGGGGAGAATCATACTTTAATAAATCTTTCCAATGATCCACAGGAATGTGCTCTCCATATTTTATTTCAATGTGACTATTAGAAGCTAACAAGGCTTTGCTGTCTTTATCATAAAGATAATATTCCATCCCGTGTGATGACAAAATATTGTTCAAATCAATTTTATTATCATGAGTATACTCATATATTATAAACTGCCCTATATTTTCAAGCTTCTTTACATGATCATTATTGACCCAGATTTTTATACCGACATAATAAAAAGCATTAAGTACAACTACTAAAATAATATAGCTTATAATAAGACGGAATGTAACTTTATAGGATGATGATCTTTGCATGGCTCTTCCCCTCTATAGTCATGATAAATACCTATGGAATAAATTTCGCTATCAGCTTCTAATCTTTATTGATTCTCATTATTCTTAGGAAGCATGATAGTAACAGATGTTCCTTCATCAGGCTCACTTTGAACAAAAATCCTTCCATCATGCTGCTCGATAATTACCTTGGCTATCGCCAGCCCTAACCCTGTTCCACCTTTGTTTGTCCGCGTTCTTGCTTGATCCGCTCTATAGAACCTTTCAAAAATATATGGAAGATCTTCTTTCGATATCCCTATACCATTATCTTTTATTATTATATAGATATCTTTATTTGAGGATTTTAATACGATCTCAATTTCTCCTCCCGATGGTGTATACTTCATACTATTATCGATAAAAATACGTATGGCTTGTTTTAATTTATCCGCACTTGCATATATCTCACCGTCATACTCTAATGTACTTGAAAACTTATGCTGTTGGGAATCAATCAGATTTGATTCTTTTATAATTTCCTCCATAAAAGTTTTCGCATTAAATAGTTCTTTTTCCATTTCCATGCTGCCTTTATCCCGTCTTGCCAAGAACAACAGACTTTCCACAAGACTTTGCATATTACGAGATTCTTCTTCTATTGCCTTCAGGCTTTCTTCCAGTACACTGGGATCTTCTTTACCCCATCGGTTAACCATGCTTGCATACCCTTTGATTACGGCTATAGGTGTTCTTAGCTCATGAGAAGCATCGGAGACAAACTGCTTTTGCTTCTCGTATGAATTTTCTATTTCATCCATCATTTTATTAAAAGTTGCTGCCAAATCTTTAAGCTCATCCTTTGTTCCTCTGACATCCAGCCTCTCACTTAAGTCATTCACAGAAATATGCTGTACTTTATTTGTCATGATCCGTATAGGTTTCAAATGTTTCTTTGAAATACGCAGCAAGGATAAAGCAACCAAAAAAATCATAATTATTGAAGCTATGATAATTATACTCCACAGCCTGTTAATTTCTCTATGGATATCTTCGGCATTTTTTCTTAAAAGCAATATTATCTTATTGTCACCTATATTAAATGCAGTCTCATAATAGAACCATTGGGGCTGATTGCGCTGTATAAATACATCCAAATTTATCCTTCCCATATTTTCCTGATATGACATATCAGGCATATTTGAAGTCATCAATATTTTACTGTCCTCATCAAAAATAAAATAATCGATTCTTTCTATATCAAAAATATCATCGTCTATATTTAAAGATTCCGCACCTGCAATATCAGCTTCCAATTTTTTCTCTATCTGCTTCATGGTTTTTATAGTGTCTATATAA
>JAAYPU010000334.1 GCA_012519645.1 Clostridiales bacterium
AGACCTGAGTTTTTGAATCGTATTGATGAGATCGTCATGTTCAAACCGCTCACAGAATCTGAAATAATCAAGATTATAGAGATAGCGCTGAAAAATATAGAAAAAAGACTGGCAGAAAAGAATATGACTCTTGGGCTGACGGATAAGGCAAAGAAATTTATTGCAAAAGAATCATACTCACCTGTCTACGGAGCACGGCCGGTAAAAAGATTCCTTCAAAAAAATCTGGAAACGGCAATAGCGACAGATATCATTAAAGGCAAAATTAAGGAAAACAGCCACGTGCTTGTGGACGAAAAAGACGGAAAACTTATTATAACTAATAACTAAAAAATAAGAACTAATAGTTAAGGAGGATTTTGTGTTTTGCAAACACAAAATCTTCTTTTTTCTGATAACCGAAAACTGAAAGATAATGAAGAAATTTTGCCTGAAAGGCAAAATTTCCACCTAAACTCTTAGTTCTTAATTATTAGTTCTTAATTAGAAAAATATATTCATCAGCCCGTTATATATAAATCGAATGGGTGGCAGCATTATATAGCTCGTTGCTCTTGTCACAATGAGTAAAAGCAGAATAATGGGACCCTTCTCATAGATTCGGTAATGGATCCCCTTTCCTCTGAAATCAAATATTCCGGATAGAATATGATAACCGTCCAAAGGGGGAATAGGCAATAAATTAAATACCATAAGCACTATGTTTATCCATACGGCATAATACAATATGTCTATAACAATACCCCCTATTCGAGAATACAGGAATACCCACTGTGAATAACCTAATACCTTGATGATCAAAAGAAACAAAGCCGCTACAACAAGATTGGTAAGGGGTCCAGCAGCGGAAACCAGCATACTGTCTCTTACAGGCTTCTTAAAATTATTTTCATTTATAGGAACAGGCTTCCCCCATCCAAAGCCTGCAATGATAAGCATAATAAATCCTAAAATATCTATGTGTGCCGCGGGGTCTAAGGTTACACGTCTTAGACGTCTGGGTGTGTCATCCCCCAGCATATCCGCAACTTTAGCGTGGGCAAACTCATGAAAAGCAAAACCAACCAAAATGCCCGGTATTATTAATAATCTTTCTATAAAAAAATCCATTTCCTCACTCCAAATTTTCTATTGATTCACCTTTGATGTCATATAGTCAATAAACTGTCTGGCGGACCTGCCTGAGCGCCCATGATAGAGCATTTCCAATTTCAACGCTTCCTCCAGCAGAGCATCCTTATCCATGTTCAGATTTTCATTATGTGCCAGATCCATGACGATTTTTAAAAATAAATTTTTATCAGGCGCCGGATACGTTATAGTAATACCAAATCTGTCTGCCAATGAAACCTTCTCCTGTATGGAATCGCTGATATGAACATCTCCGTTTATTTCAGCCTGATCTTTCCAAGCTTCTTTAATAATATTTCTTCTATTTGAAGTAGCATATATGACAACATTTTGCGGACGCACTTCCAAGCCTCCTTCAATAACAGCTTTGAAGTGCTTATAATCCGTCTCGAAATCTTCAAAGGATAAATCATCAATAAAAATAACAAATTTATATCCTCTTTTTTTAATACTGTTTATTATATCAGGAAAACAGTAAAACTGCTCCTTTTTAATTTCTATCATTTTTAATTTTTTGTTTTTATATTTATTTAACAGAGCTTTTACTGAAGAGGATTTGCCTGTACCTCTGTCACCGTATAACAGAATATTGTTGGCTTTCATACCTTTAAGGAAAAACTCCGTATTTTCTATAAGCTGGTTCTTCTGTTTCTCATAACCTGTCAAATCCTCAAAGGTAATTGGGTCATAGCTTTCTATGCCTGACAATCCTTTGTCTTCATTCCATTTGAATGCATCATATCTTTCAAAAATACCGCAGCCTTTTTCCGCATAATATTCTTTTAATAACGACATCCCCGAAATATTATCCTGACCGGTCAATGCATCATGTATTTTTTTTCTGATTGAGTTGGCGGATGTTCTTTCTGACAAGAATACGGAAGAATCCGCATCGCCAAAGCTTTCAGCAATAACAGACCAATCAACATTATATAGCTTTTTTATAATTTCAAAATCCTTTATTGCAATTTTTAAAATATCCTCATCTTCTATTTCCGTTTCGCATCCTAAACTAAAAGCGTTTTCCGAAGATGCGATTTTAAAAGCAAGGTATCCTTGCCAATAAGAACCGCAAAAATGGACATTTTTCATTTTCTGCAGCAATGCAGACTGCAATGAAAAATAAAGCTCCTCTTTTTCATTATTATTATTTGCATTATTTATCAGCTTTAAAGCATTATGGATGATAGCATCATACAAAATATCCCTGAATAATATCAATCTATTTGCTGTTATCATAGTTCTTACCTTCTTTGATTCTTTTACTGTGTATCTTTCATATTTAGTTCCTTATCGAACTCTGAAAATA
>JAAYPU010000335.1 GCA_012519645.1 Clostridiales bacterium
ACATTATCTGTAATAATAGTTTGTCTGGCGGCATCAAAGCTCCAATTACATATAACGTCAAAGAGAATACTGATTTCTTTTGTAATATTAATTATTTATTTAGTAATAGCAAGGCTGCTTTTATACGATACCAATACACAGCTGGCACTTTTGTCTGTTTTAGGAATCTTAATTTATTATTCATTATATAAAAAGGACATAAATTTTCTATTTGTGAGTATTAGAACTATAATTAATTAAATAATCAGCTTTTTTGCACGAAAGGGGGCTACAACAATTAAAGATTTAGTCATTGTAGGAGATGGGGAATTTGCTGAAATTGCATACGAATACTTTACTTTTGACTCTGATTATGAAGTAGTTGGCTTTGTTGTTGAGCGAGAATATATGACTAAAGATCAGCTATTTGGTAAGCCGGTAACAGCATTTGAAGATATTTTAGATAATTATCCACCTGCTCAAGTTAAACTTTTTACTGCAATCACATTTACTAAGTTTAATCGGGTTAGAATGAGGCTATATAGTAAATGCAAAGAAATGGGTTACAGTTTTGCGAACTATGTCAGCTCAAGGGCGTTCGTATGGCGAAATGTGAAAATTGGCGAAAATACCTTTATATTCGAGGACAACACGATACAATACAATGTTGAGATAGGTAACAATGTTGTCCTGTGGAGTGGAAATCATATAGGCCACAGAACAAGAATTAACGATAATTGTTTTTTAACCTCACATGTGGTTGTATCTGGATATTGTAATATTGGAGAAAACTCTTTTATTGGGGTAAACGCGACAATAGGAGATTTTGTTGAAATCCCTAAGGACTCATTGATAGCAGCAGGTGCTGTGATAGTTAAGAGCCTTACAACACCGGGTCTCATTTATATGGGAAACCCTGCAAAACCGACTGAAAAGACGGTTTATGAGAAATTTGGAATTGGGGATGAAGGGGAATGAAATGGGAAAAAAAAGGCTTAATATATTGTCCAAATGGACAACATGGTTATGATCTTCATTCTTTTATGACGCCATCAGCATTGTTAATTGAAGAAGATGTAATTAGAATTTGGGGCGGAGTTCGAGATGAGAAAGGTGTTAGCAGAATTACCTACATAGATGTAGAGGCCAAGAATCCTAAACATATTTTAGCGATATCGAATAAGCCTGCATTGGATATTGGTAATGATGGTTGTTTTGATGATAATGGGGTAATTTTGGGAGATGTTATCAGAGTTGGCTCCGATTATTACATGTACTATGTTGGATTTCAACATGTTGCAAAAGTTAAGTTTTGTGCGTTTACAGGATTAGCAATAAGTAAAGATGGTGGCCGGAGTTTTAAACGGTATTCAGAAGCACCCATTTTAGACCGTTCTGACAAGGCTAGGTATATTCGAGCCCTTCATACAGTAATTTATGATGGCAATATATTTAAAGCTTGGTATGCAATTGGGAACAGATGGGAATGCATTGATGGTATTCCTTATCCATCGTACAATATTTGGTATCTTGAATCAAAGGATGGAATTAATTTTTCTAATAAAGATACTCATCTATGTATTCATAATCAGAACAATGAATACCGAATTGGTAGACCGAAAGTATATAAAAGACATCAGAAATATCAAATGTTTTATACCAGAGATTTCATTCCGAAGGATTACGTAATAGGGTATGCAGAATCAATAGACGGGAAGATTTGGGAAAGAAGAGATGAACTAGTTGGTATATCAAAATCCTCAGATGGGTGGGATTCGGAGATGGCATGCTATCCAGTATTACTTGAATATAATGAGAAAGTGTATATGTTTTATAATGGCAATGGTATGGGAAAGACAGGAGTAGGTTATGCAGAACTGGTAGAAGAATAGATAGGTGTGAAAAATGCTAACAATTTGCGAATATGAAAACAAACTTGAAGCTCAGTGGGATGATTTTGTAATTAATAAATCAATTAACGGAACTTTTCTTCAGACACGAAGATTCTTAAATTATCATCCGGAAGGACGTTTTATTGACAGATCTTTGGTATTTTATAATAAGGGAAATACCATAGTAGCAGTAATTCCAGCTTGTGAATTATTTGATGAACACAAGAAGACTTTTTTTTCCCATAAAGGCAGCACTTATGGTGGAATTATTATCGGCCGGGATTTTTATAATATAAAACATGTTGGCAGTATTATATTCGATTTAGAAGCCTATTTAGTTGAACAAGGTTTTACGAAGGTCATAATTAAAAACACAGCAGATATTTTCTGCAAAGATGAAACAAAATTGCTGGAGTACTTTTTGTTTAAGGAGAATTATCAATCTTATGACGAATTGAGTTTTTATATTGATTTTAATCTATATAAAGACGATATAATTTCAAATCTTAGTGCCAGCAAACGACGAGATTATAAATACTCGCTGAAAAACAATTTGGCTATTAGAGAATTATTAAGCAAAACAGAACTTGAATCATTTTATAATATCCTAGAAATTAATTTATGTAAATTTGCCAAGACTCCGGTACATTCGCTTGCAGAATTAATTGATATGAAAGTTAAACGATTAGGCGATATTGCATGTTTCTATGGTGTATATATGGAAAAAGAAATGATTGCCGGAAGTATGGTTTTTAATTTTGACAATGAGGTTTTCCATACGCAATATTTAGCCAGCAACCCTGAGTATCTTAGTTGTTATCCGATGGATTTTTTAATTGTAAACCTAATCAAATATGCATATGATAAAAATTTCAAATATATGTCTTTTGGCATAAGCACCGAAAATAACGGGAAATTCCTTAATGAGGGATTGGCACGTTTTAAAGAAGGTTTCGGGTGCAAATATGCTATAAACAAAACATTCTACAAAGATATTAATACACTAAATTCATACTCTTATTATTAAATGAGTTATTGTATTTGCGGAAAGGAAGTTATATTATGAATGTTTTAGTGACCGGTGGGGCTGGTTTCATTGGCAGTAACCTGGTACATTATTTATTGGAAATGGATTATATCACTGTAATTAATCTGGACAAGCTTACCTATGCAGGTAATCTGGAGTCATTGAAGTATTTGATGGATAATGAGCGACACATCTTTGTACAGGGGGACATAGGCGACCGTGAATTGGTTAAGAGCCTCTTGACCAAATATCAACCTACTGCGGTAATGCATTTAGCAGCTGAATCCCATGTAGACCGATCTATAGATGGACCGGGGGATTTTATTCAGACTAATGTGGTAGGGACGTTTGAGCTACTAGAGGCTGTGCGGAGTTATTGGAATCAGTTGGGGGAAAAAGAGCAACAGGATTTTCGTTTCATACATATTTCAACCGATGAGGTATATGGCTCTCTTGGTATGGAGGGCTTGTTTACAGAAGAGTCGCGTTACCAGCCCAATTCCCCCTATTCAGCCTCCAAGGCGGCATCCGACCATTTAGTAA
This sequence comes from Clostridiales bacterium, assembly GCA_012519645.1. Lineage (GTDB taxonomy): Bacteria > Bacillota > Clostridia > Peptostreptococcales > JAAYPU01 > JAAYPU01. The sequence continues at coordinate 3,442 of JAAYPU010000335.1, forward strand.
GGGCCTATTATCATACCTATGGCCTTCCTACCATTATTACCAACTGCTCCAATAATTACGGCCCTCGGCAATTTCCGGAGAAACTGATACCACTAATGGTATTAAATGCCCTGGAGGGCAAGCAGTTGCCTGTATATGGTACCGGGCAGAACGTTCGGGATTGGCTCTATGTGGAGGATCATTGCCGGGCTTTATTTACAGTGCTGCGTGGGGGGCGACCAGGTGAAGTCTATAACATAGGCGGAAATAACGAAAAGACTAACCTGGAAGTAGTAAACACCATTTGCAGCGAATTGGATAAAATTAGACCACGTACAGATAAGCGGCAGTATAAGGAGCAGATTGTATTTGTCA
>JAAYPU010000336.1 GCA_012519645.1 Clostridiales bacterium
AAACACTCTTTTTCTTTAGTCCCTTATTCTTTTTAATGCGACTCATCTTTAGTCCCAATTACCTCCCTGGATATTCTTCCTCCCAATTCATTTATACATACTTCAAGCTTATCATAGCCTCTATCGATATGGCAAACATTTTCTACGACAGTTTCACCTTTTGCAGCGAGACCTGCTAAGACTAATGCTGCACCTCCGCGCAAGTCCTTTGCAAAGACCCTAGCACCTGTCAGGTAATCCACTCCGCTAACAATAGCTATACGTCCATCCACTTTTATTTTACAGCCCATTTTTGCCAATTCGTCCACTATTTTAAATCTGTTTTCAAAAATAGTTTCTGTTATTATACTAGTCCCTTCAGCTACAGACATCAAAGATAAAAATTGGGATTGCATATCTGTCGGGAAACCCGGATAAGGTAATGTTTTTATCATTTCAATACTTTTGAGGCGTTCCGGTGCTTTTAGATATACTCCGTTATTTTCTTCCTTAATAGTACAGCCGGATTCAGAGAACTTAGACAATACAATACGCACATGTTCCGGTATTACGTTTTTTAAAAATACTTCTCCGCCGGTAATTGCTGCCGCGGCGAGAATGGTTCCTGCGAATATCCTATCGGGAATAATGGAATGCTCTACTTCTGTCAGCTTTTTTCTTCCCTCGATATATATCTCACTAGTTCCAGCTCCGCTTATTTTAGCCCCCATTTTATTTAAAAAATTCTGCAAATCAACTATTTCCGGCTCCTTGGCAGCATTTCTGATTATTGTAGTACCTTCTGCCAAAACAGACACAAGCATTGCATTTTCCGTTGCACCTACACTTGGGAAATCCAGTTGAATGTCGCATCCTTTCAACCTTTCAGTTCTGCATTCCAGCAGTCCATGAGATTCTTGGATAGATACGCCTAAAGATTTTAAAACTTTTATATGCAAATCTATGGGCCTCGGTCCAATCTCACAACCGCCCGGATAACTCAGGACGACCCTGCCGCAACGTGAAAGCATCGGACCTAACAGAAATACTGATGACCGCATTTCGCTGACCAGATTTTCCGGAATAATGTAGGTATTTAAAGGTTTTGAATCGATCACAATTACATTTCCTTTAAAATCTGTTCTGCATCCTATGGCATCGAGAATTTCCAACATTGTTCTTACATCTTTCAGGTCTGGGCAATCCTTTATTATATTAATATTACCATTCATTATTGTTGCAGCAAGTATAGGAAGCACAGCATTTTTGGCACCGCTTACTACAATCTCTCCGGAAAGCTTTATACCTCCGGTAATATGAAATTTACTCACCTAAATAACACCTCCATAATATGCTTAAGGTGAATACCATAGGTACATAACATATATTATGCATATTATTTAAAGGTGTTACATTTTGAGAATTCTTTTCAATTCATCACAATAATTAATCGGGGAATCGATTGCATATTTGTTTTATATGCCGTAAGATAATATCCGCAGCATCCAGATGAGCCAGTTTTTTGCTGTTTTCTCCCATTTCTTTTAAAATAGCCTGACTATTCTTTAGTTTAAATATAATAGATATTATTTTTTCTTCACTTAATTCTCTTTCTTCGATAATATATGCCGCACCGCAATCTGCGACTACTTTTGCATTGAAATATTGATGATTTCCTGTAACATAGGGAGACGGTATAAGTATAGCGGGCTTTCCTAAAGCATTTACTTCTGCTATGGTAAGTGCCCCTGCCCTGCTGATCACCAAATCGCTGGCAGACATATATTCTGACATATTATGAATATAATCCAAAACATGAATATTTTCTTTTAATTGTATTTGCCTGTTTTCTATTTCCTGAAGAATAGAATCATAGTGCGCTCGGCCGGTAACAAAATACAGCTCTATATCATC
>JAAYPU010000337.1 GCA_012519645.1 Clostridiales bacterium
CACTATATTTATCATCATTCGCACATGAAGAGGTTACTAAAATGTAGGTAAATCCTATAATTCCTACCGAAGCCATTGCTCCGCCTGAATAACCGAAAGCTATCATTAAAAGAGGGATGTATAACAATCCGAGAAAAAAAACTTTTTTCAGAACCAATAAGTCCTTAATAATCAAATTAAACATTTAAAGTCCTCCTTGTAAAATAAAGCATTATGTCATCCAATGAAGGTTTTTCAACAACTGCCTTTTCACCCAAAATTTTTTTCACTTCGTGCTTATCTTTTGCTAATCCTTCAAATCCGTATTTGTTTTCTTTGATTCCTACAAACAACTGCTTTGTTTCATTATCCAAAATTTCTTTCGCTCCTTTTACCAAGCCGTACTTTTCTAAAATATCGTCTTTTGATGCAGAAAAAATGATACGCCCTTCGTTGATAAATGTTATATAATCCGCTATTTTATCTAAGTCAGAAGTAATATGTGTCGAGAAAAAAACACCTTTATTTTCATCCTGAATTAAATCTGCTAGTATTTCTAACAGCTCTGACCTCACTATAGGATCCAGCCCTGATGTTGGCTCATCCATGATCAATAATTGGGCATTATGTGATAAAGCTATTGCAAGTGATAATTTCATTTTCATCCCTTTAGATAGTTCTTTTATTCTTTTGGCTGGCGATATACCAAAACCCTTCAGATACTTATTAAAAGTTTTATCATCCCAATCCTTATAAAACGGGGATATGATTCTTTTTGTCTCTGTGACTGTAAGTTCCTCGTAAAAATGACTCTCATCCATAACAAAACCTATTCTATTCTTGATTTCTTTCTCATGAATTATATTATCCATACCGAAAACCTTGATTTCTCCGCTGTCTTTTTTTAATAGATTCATAATCAATTTAATAGTTGTGCTTTTCCCCGCACCGTTTGGTCCGATAAATCCCATAATGTAGCCTTTATCCATTTTAATATTCAGGTCCTTCAACTCAAATTCACGAAACTTTTTATTGAGATTATTAATTTCCAATATATGTTCCATTTCATACAACCTCCTCATAGAACAACTTCAACATTTCGTATAATTCGTCCAAAGTCAGCTCTATAGATTTCGCGGCTTCGATAGCTTCTATAAGCTTTCCCTCAACAATTTTAATGCGCATTTCTTTTAACAGTTCTTTATTTTGTGCTGCTATATAAGAACCTTTTCCCGGAACAGAATAAATATATCCGTCCCTCTCAAGCTCCTCATATGCTCTTTTGGTGGTTATCACACTAATCTGAAGCTCTTTAGCAAGATTTCTGATAGAAGGAAGAAGTTCATTTTCAACAAGGTCTCCCCTCATTATCAGATTTTTAATTTGCCGTACAATTTGCTCGTAAATAGGCTCTTGGGATGAATTTGAAATAATTATATCCATTTAAAGCACTCCTTTATACCGTATATATACATTATATACGGTATAAACAATTTCGTCAATAATATTTTTTAACTGCTTCATCTCTGACCCTTGTTGTTTATTGATTTATTATTTGTTATAATAATTGAAATGCGCTCGCGTTTATAGTGTATAGTGTATAGTTTATAGTTTATAGTTTATGGTTTATGGTTATTTTATTAGAGAAACGAGAAAAGAGATGGAAAATAATTTAGAATTGACAAAAACTCAAACGGTTCGAACTGAACCCAAAACCCAGTTCCTGAGAGGTGTACAGGCAGGAATTCCTATTGCTATCGGCTTTATTCCATGTGCCATTGCCTTTGGCTTACTCGCCCGATCTTCAGGTATTCCTATCTATATAGGCGGTCTCATGTCCTTCATGGTATTTGCTGGTGCAAGTCAGTTTGTAGCAGTCAATCTGTTAATGCTGAGTACCTCCTTTGGAGAAATAGTTCTGACCACCTTTATATTAAATCTGCGCCATTTACTTATGTCAGCGTCAATATCTCAAAGGATGGACGAGAATATATCAAAAAAATTCCGTGCATTGCTTGCCTTTGGTGTTACGGATGAAACCTTCACAATGGCAACCATGCAAAAAGAAGAAAAATTAAATCCCTTTTTTATTTTGGGTTTGAATCTTACTGCATTCAGCGCATGGAATATCGGTACCTGGATCGGTATCCTCGCAGGCAGCGCTTTGCCTGAGACAATTCAGGCCAGCATGGGTATAACATTATATGTTATGTTTATCGGGCTATTGGTCCCTTCGTTCAGAAAGTCTCTTCCTATTGCAGTAGTTGCTCTGACGGCTATCGTCATTCATTCTGTTCTGATGTGGGTACCTTTTCTTCCAAAGCTGTCCACCGGATGGAATATTATTATATCTACCGTCATAGCTGCTTTCTTAGGTGCATTATTGTTTGACAAAGGAAGTGATAAATCATGAAATACGGTTTTTTGCTCTTAGTATTCATGCTACTTGTAACATACATTCCAAGAATGCTGCCCTTGGTTTTATTAAGGGATATCAAGCTTCACCCTTTTTTAGACAGGTTCTTAAAATTTATCCCTCCGGCTGTACTCGGAGCCCTCATATTCCCGGGGATACTTACCTCTACCGGAAACCTGGCTTCTGCCATAGCAGGCGGCATAGC
>JAAYPU010000338.1 GCA_012519645.1 Clostridiales bacterium
TAATGATCTCATCTTCGTATTCAATAACAAAAGTTTGCACAGGAACTCTTTCTTCGGGCGGTTCCTCTATGGTGCTCATATCTCTTAATCCGATAAGGGACATATGTAATGTACGGGGGATCGGTGTAGCTGAAAGGGTAAGCACATCTACATTTTTTTTCATCATTTTTATAGCTTCCTTATGCTGTACACCAAATTTTTGTTCTTCATCAATGATCAATAACCCTAAATTCTTAAATTCAATATCTTTTGATAAAAGGCGATGGGTACCTATAAGAATATCAATATTGCCTTCTTTCACTTTTTTCATTATTGCCCGCTGTTCCTTTTCATTCCTGAAACGGCTTAGCATTTCAATACTGAAAGGAAATTTCTGAAAACGTTCCAAAAAGGTATTATAATGCTGATTCGCAAGTATTGTTGTAGGAACCAAAACCGCAGCCTGCTTTCCATCTACAACACATTTAAAAACAGCACGGGCTGCTACTTCTGTTTTACCATAGCCTACATCGCCGCAAAGAAGCCTATCCATAGGCGTCTCTTTTTCCATATCTTTTTTTATTTCTTCAATACATTTTAATTGGTCGGGTGTCTCTTCGTAAGGAAATGCATCTTCAAATTCTTTTTGCCATGGCGAATCTTGAGTAAAGGCGTATCCTTTTATAGATCTCCTGACTGCATTCAGCTCCAATAACTCCTTAGCCATATCCATCAAGGCTGTTTTTACCCGTGCTTTTGTTTTACGCCATTCGCTGCTGCTTAATTTATTTATCTTTGGAACTCCGCCATCCGCTCCAATGTATTTTTGGATCAGATCCATCTGCTCAACAGGAACATAGAGCATGTCTTCGCCTGCATATTTTATTTTTAAATAATCTTTTTTTGTACTCTGAATATTAAGCTGTTCTATTCCTAAATATTTTCCTATTCCATGATTCTCATGTACAACATAGTCGCCCACATGCAAATCTGTAAAAATCTTAATAGGCTTTGAATCTTTTTGAGTCTTTTTCATCCTTTTAGTTTTTGTATTGGAAAAAATATCAGAATCTGATATGAGTATAATTTTGTCTTCAATATATTCAAAGCCTGTATTTAAGCTGCCTTCACCAATAACAATTTGTCCTTCCGAGACAGATTGTACTGCTGATGTATAGAGCATGGAACTAATATGAGTCCGCTCAAAAAAATCATAGATGTTTTTTGATCTCTCCGATGTGGAACAAGCAATAAAAATTTTATATTTTCTTTGCACATATCTTTTCATCTCACTTTCAAACAGTTCCATCCTGCCTTGAAAGGATCGTACTGATTTTGAAAGTAAGTTCAGTATGCCCAAGCTTTTTTCTGAATTATTATCTACCTTAATAAAAGGTGTAAATTCAAATATCAAATAATCCTTTATTATTTTCTGGTAATCTTTCATGGATTCTATTGCTTGAATATCAAAGGGGACGGTTTCGCCCTTTTCTAGGAGATATTTAAAATCATTTTGAAGCTCTACAGTAAAATTGTTTACCTTTTCTTTTATCCTGTCCGGATCTTCCGTAAGAATTATTGTATCAGGATCCATATAACTCAATAGGTTTTCAGCTTCGTCGTAAAAGTAGTGCATATAGTTTTCAAATATTTCAAAGTTTGTACGGGTTTTTACAAACTCAATAAGCTGTTCTTTTTTTTGTAGAAGCCGTTTTTTACTGTCGCCTGAAAGTCTTCTTATTTGCTCATCGTATAAAGCGTCTATTCGATCAACGGCATTGATCAATGTATTTTCATCGGCAATCAGCTGTTGTGCCGGATAAATAACTATTTCCCGAACATTTTCGATAGATCTTTGACTTGACAGATCAAAAACTCTTATTGAATCAATTTCCGTATCAAAAAGCTCA
>JAAYPU010000339.1 GCA_012519645.1 Clostridiales bacterium
AAATGCAATTATTTATGTTGAAATCTAAAATACATCGCGCTGCTGTCACAGAAGCAAATTTGGATTATGTCGGCAGTATCACTATTGATAAAGAACTTATGGATAAAGCCGGAATATTAGAATATGAAAAAGTTCAGATCGTGGACATCAATAACGGTGCCCGTTTTGAAACATATGTTATTGAAGGAAAAAGAAACAGCGGATGCATTTGTATAAATGGTGCCGCTGCAAGACTCGTTCAGCCTAATGATAAGGTCATAATCATGTGCTATGGTCAGTTTGATGAAAAGGAAGCTTCTGCCCACAAGCCTACCGTAGTTTTTGTTGATGATGATAACAAAATTACTGAAATAAAAAATTGCGAAAAGCATGGGGAAATAAAATAAAGCGCTTACAGCGCTTTATTTATTTCCTCATTTATCTTCTACAACGATATCAAATTCTTTTTCTTCAAATATATCGTAAAGGTGGATATTCCAATTGTTGCTGCCATCAAAAGCAATGCTTTTTACTGTGACTACATTGATGTTACCGGATTCCAATGCCTTTCTTAGTGCTTCTGATTCCGTAAGGTTTGCGCCTTCCGGCTTGGTGCTCGGAATCACTTCCACCGCCAGAGCTTCAGACTGACCCGGATAGGACTCTGCTACCGTATCAAACCAAACCTTGACCTTATCTCCCCGCCGGACTTCTTTCGGAGCATTCGAAAACCAAATAGCATTATAAAATTCGCTTATTCCTCCGGTTGAGCTGAAATCCTTCGGTTCAGGGTCGACAACAAGTATTCTCCCGTTATCCACTTTGACTATATATCCGATCATACCGGGTTCATCATCCTTTACAGATGAACAAGCCACAAATAAAAAAGAAATTGTTAATAAAAAAAGCAAAAGAATCTTCTTCATATCTTCACATCTCCTTATATGTCTTCACTATTTTGACGCCCCAGCAATATTTTTGTTCCAAAACACAAAGAAAACGAAGATATTAAATAATTCATGTTTATAAAAAAATTTTAATAAAAATTGCTTTTGCAATTCTCTGCAAAAGCTTCCTAAACTATTAGTTCTTAGTTTTTAGTTCTTAGTTAATTAATAGTTTTCAATCTCCCTTATGAGAGTTTCTTCTGCTTCTTCCTTGCGTAAGGAAGCAACAATTTGACCTTTTTTAAATAAGAGAGCCTTATCTTTTCCGAATGCGATACCTAAATCCGCTTCTTTTGCTTCACCCGGACCATTGACCTCGCATCCCATAATCGCAATAGTCATATCTTTATTAAGGATTTTTACAGCGTCCTCTATTTTTGCAGCAATCTCTTCCAAATTGACACTGCATCTTCCGCAAGTAGGACATGCCACTATATCTATTCCGCCTTTTCGTACTCCCGCAGCCCTTAAAATTTCTTTAGCTACATAAATTTCTTCCACAGGATCGCCGGTCAACGATACTCTTATGGTATCTCCGATACCCTCGAGCAGCAATGCTCCAATACCTATAGCCGATTTTATCTTGCCGCTATTTTTTGTTCCCGATTCTGTAATACCGATATGTAAAGGATATATCACTTTATCTGCAATCAGCTTGTGTGCATCATAGTTCATCTTAACATTGGATGATTTAAGTGAAATAATGATATTCTCAAAATCCATTTTTTCAAAAACTTCTACTTGATTCACGGCGCTTTCTGCAAGCCCTTCAGGTGTGACACCATTATATTTTCTTATAATTTCCTTTTCTAATGAACCTGAATTCACGCCAATTCGAATAGGAATTTCATATTCTTTTGCCTTCTTTACTACTTTTTCAATGCGTTCTATATCCCCAATATTACCGGGATTTATCCGTATTTTATCTGCACCGTTTTCAATGGCTTGTAT
>JAAYPU010000340.1 GCA_012519645.1 Clostridiales bacterium
ATTCATAAAAAAAAGAACCTCTTTATGAAAGTTCAAATAATATGCATAGACAATAAATCTATCTCTTTCATAAAAAGGTCCTCATTACTATATAATCATTCATTTTTTTAATGTATTAGAAGGGTTTAATAAATGAGCTAAGTTCGCGACCACGACGACGCCGAGAAGCGGAGCTTACACAGTAGTAAGTGAGCATCGAAGGCTAGGAAGTAACAAAGAAATTAGCCATTTAGTAAAGCCTTCACTATTTTCTGCTGAGGAGTTGTAATATCTCCTCATCATCCACGATCTCTTCCACCGAGTGTATGCCTAATTGCCTGAGTATTTTCACCACATTATAGTTATCAAAAGGTGTCATTATGAGGGAATCTTCTCCAAACTCATTGACCATTCTCGTGGCTTTTTCTACATCTATATTTGTCCTGGGTCCGCCTACGCATCCCCCGCTGCAGGCCATACCTTCAATAAAATTATAATCTATGTTTTTATTAGTGGATAAATCCTCCAATATTCGCCTGCATTCCTGCACGCCATCCACTTTTTTCGCTTTCAGCTTTATAAGTCTTCTGGGTTCCAATCTGTTTACAACTGTCTTTACTGAAAAACTGACGCCTCCGGTTCTGGCATAAAGTCGCCCCGCAAAGGATGCCTGGTCCTTTTCCTCCGGAACCAAATGCTCCAAATGTATATTCAAAGATTTAAAAATTTCATCCAGCTCTCTGAAATTCAATACAAAATCGATCGCGCCTTCTAAATCAGGTTCTTTTATTTCCGCTTTCTTTGCTATGCAGGGAGCGATAAATACCACCTTAGAATCCTTATACAGCTTTTTCAAGATACGACCGGAAGCAATCATTGGAGATACTGACGGAGACATGAATTTATATATTTCCGGATAGCTTTTCTTTGTAAGATTAAACCATACGGGACAGCAGCAGCTTGTTAAAAAGAAATCCTCTTCGCTCTTGACCAAATGATTAAACTCAAAAGCCTCTCTTATAGTCAAAATATCGGCAAATAATGCAACCTCAATCATATCTTCGAATCCAAGCATTTTAAGAGCTGTCCTTAATTGTCCCATAGAAACATTTTCAAATTGACCGACAATTGCCGGCGCTACTGCAGCATAGACCGGAGTATCCTTATCCTTTAATAAATTTATCAGTGGAAGAAATTCTATCTTATCGGCAACCGCTCCAAAATCGCAGTTATCCACACAAGCACCACAGCTTAAGCATTTTTCATTTGAAACATCTCGTCTTTTATATATATCAGCTTCATATTTGCATGCTTCATCGCAGCAGCAATCATCTTTATCACAGTACTCACAAGCCCCTTCTATTCTGGCGATGACCGGACGTCCTACTTCATGAGAGCTTTTGACAAAATCCAACTCATTTTCAAATTCTTCTTTTTCTTTAGGGTCAAGTCCCATAGCCATGCGTATATGATTTTGAATGAAAGGCATATCCTTATCTTCAAAATTAAATTTTTCCTTGATTTCCTGTGCAAGCAAGTTTAAATCACTGTTATCATTTAATTCACCGCTCCAATATCTTTTTACCAGTTCTCCGAATATGTACATTCGTTTCTCCTGAAAATTTTGAAACCTGCTCTCCATCCGATTACCTCTTTTCTCATAGTGATGCTTCGCATCACTATACGTTTATGGTGTATGGTGTATCGTGAAGGTGCGAACCGTGTTCGCCCGAAAGATGAAAGATAATAGAGGAAAAATGAAAGTTAGTTTTTAGTTCTTAGTTAAAACAGTGCTTCTACAAAGCTTTCAGCATCAAATACCTGCAAATCATCCATACCTTCACCGACACCTATAAATTTTACCGGAATATCGAATTCTTCGGCAATAGATATAATTATACCGCCCTTTGCTGTTCCGTCCAGCTTAGTTAAAACTATTCCGGTAATATCAGTGATTTCATTGAATTCCTTTACCTGCTTTATAGCATTTTGTCCTGTTGCCGCATCAAGCACCAATAGAACCTCTTTCTCTGCTTCGGGATATTCTCTGCTTAATACCTTATATATTTTTTCAAGCTCATTCATAAGATTTTTCTTATTATGCAGCCTGCCGGCAGTATCACAAATCAACACATCCACCTTTTTTGCTTTTGCAGACTGGACCGCATCAAAGATTACTGCCGCAGGATCTGATCCCTCTTGATGCCGGACAGTATGAATATCAAGTCGTTGACCCCAAATCTCCAACTGCTCGATTGCCGCAGCTCTGAAAGTATCTCCTGCCGCCAGCAGTACCGTTCTGCCTTCGGTTTTGCATTTATGGGCTATTTTTGCTATCGATGTTGTTTTTCCCGCACCATTGACTCCTACTACTAAAATCACTAAAGGACTTGCTTCCGACAATAAATGCTTATCCCCTTTATCCATGGATTCTTTGATAATATCCTTTAACACATCTTTCACTTGAAAAGCCTCTGTTATGCGCCTGTTTTTAACTTCTTCGCGAAGCTTCTCTATTAAGCTCATTGTCGTGTTCATTCCTACGTCTGACATAATCAATATTTCTTCAATTTCTTCCAACAGTTTATCATCTATTTTCGAATAAGAAGAGAAGACATTATCGATTTTGTCCATCATACCCTTCTTTGTTTTAGATAAGCCTTCTTGTAATTTTTCAAATAATGATTTTTTGGTTTTCACTTCGTTGCTATTGTTTTCCAGCACAGATTTCTCCTTTCTACCCTACCCTTTGTTCAAGCTTAAGGGATAATACCTTAGAAATACCTTGCTCAGGCATTGTTACCCCATATAATACATCTGCAAATTCCATAGTAGCTTTTTGATGTGTAACCAAAACAAATTGTATATCCTTAAACTTTTTAAGATAATTTGCAAATCTTTGGATATTTGTATCATCCAAAGCCGCTTCAACTTCATCCATAATACAGAATGGTGTAGGCTTTACTTTTAATATTGCAAATATAAGAGCGATAGCTGTTAATGTCTTTTCGCCTCCTGAAAGCAGTGTAATGCTTTGGAGTTTTTTCCCGGGCGGCTGAGCGATGATTTCTATTCCGGTCTCCAATAGATTGTCTTCGTCTTCCATTCGCACCTCAGCGATTCCGCCGCCAAATAAATCTTTAAAAATACTTTCAAAATGAACGGCTACTTTCTTGAAGCTATCCTTGAAGTTGGTCTTAATTGCTTTATCCATATCTTTTATAATATGGTCCAGAGAATCGATAGCTTCTAAAAGATCTCTCCTTTGTTCTACTAGAAATTCATATCTTTCTTTAACTGTCTCGTATTCTTTTATGGAGCTTACATTTACTTCGCCCAACTCTCTGAGCTTTTCCCTGATCTCTTTTGCATCTCTTGCAGCCGGTGCATATTTAAAATCCTCTTTCTGCAATTCGATTGCTTGTAAATAAGATACTTCAAATTCATCCCAGAGCTTATCCTTTAGTGCATCTATCTGAGTTTCACTTTTAGCGGTTTTTATATCCACGTCATGCTTTTTCATCTGCAAATCATATATAAGCTGATCTATGTTTTCTCTTCTCTGGGCAATTTCATCCAGCTTATTGGAAATCGCATCTTTTTCACTTGCAAATGTTTTCTTCTCATCTTCCAGCCTGCTTTTTTCTTTGTTCTTCTCTTCTATAATGTTATCTGACTGAATAAAACTATTTTCTAAAGATTCCTTAAGAAGCTTCAACTCTTCTATCATATTGCATTTATTTTCTTTTTCCTTAGCAAAATCTGCAATATATTTATTTATACGTTCTATATTTTCCAGAACATTAGCTTTTTCCTGTTCTAAAGATGCAATTGACATTTTGCCTTTTGTGATTTCGTCGAACAAACTATCCAGATCATCTTTTTCATTGTTCAGCTTCATCATTGTATCTTGTGCTGTTTTTTCCAAAGAATTCGCCTCGGCTTGAAGGTCAGATATTTCCGCATTGAGTTTATTTGTCATCTCCAGAGCCAATAATTCTTCATTTTCGATATCGGATATTTCTCTTTCTCTTTTCTTTTCTGCATCCCTATGAACCTGAATATCATTTTCTAATTTATGAACTTCTTTATCCAAATAAATTAAAGAAGCTTCTATCTCTTTATATGTACTTTCCAATTCTTTAAGACATGCTTCATATCCTTCAATAATTTCACGCTTAGCATTTAAAAGTTCTTCATATTGTTTTCTGGTAGCTTCATATTCTTCAACTTTATCCTTTAATTTCTTGATTTCCGCTTTTCTGACCAAGATACTTCCGGTGTTTACTTTATGGCTCCCGCCTGTTATTGCACCGCTTGAATTGATAATATCTCCTTCAATAGTGACAATACGCATTCCGGGATAAGCTTTTTTAGACATCTTTATGGCATTATCCAAACTATCTACAATAACGACCCTGCCTAACAGATATTCCATAACATCTGAATATTTAGGGTCATATTTTATACAATCCGCAGCAACGCCCTTGTAGCCGTCAAACCTTGAATACTCTGTATCTTGATGGCGGGAGTATGCCTTAATACTTTCGACAGGCAAAAAAGTAATCCTGCCCGCATTATTCTTTTTAAGAAAATCAATTGCCTTTTGTGCATCTCTGTCTGTCTGACAAACAACATTTTGCAATGCGGGTCCAAGAGCAGTTTCTATAGCTGTTTCCAAGCCCTGCGGTACTTCAATAAGCTCTGCCACGACACCATGAATGCCGGCTTTGTCCCCTGAGTTTTTCATCAGCATTTTTACAGCATTATTATAACCCTCATAAGCATTTTCCATGTCTGTCAATACCTGTTGTCTTGTAAAACATGCATTAAGCTGATTAATTACATCATCCAGCTTAGCACTGAGGTTTTTTTCTTCTATCCTCACTCCATTTAGAGATCCAATCGTTTCCTTTTGCTTCTGAGACACTTCTTTCAGCTTGTCTTCGGAAGCTTTTCTTTCTTCAATATACCTATTATATTTCTCCGTTGTTTCATTATTAACTAATTGTGTATTTTCTTTTTCATCTAATATCTGATTCTTTCTCTTAGTCAGGTTGTTTTTCAGATTATCAATACTATTTATCTCAGATTTTTTTGCGGTGATCTTATTATAGATTTCAATGATTTTATTTTTATCTTCTTCTACATAAGATAACTGCGAATTATAATCATTATTTCTCTGGTTATAGTCATCAGTTTTTTCTTTTTGCTCGATTATTAAAGCAGCTAAGCTGCTATTGATCGTTTCTTCCTTATTCTGCAGCTGTTTCTGCGTTTCTGCTTCCATCTCTATTTTCTTGCTCAGAGCACTTATTTCCTCGTACATTCTTTGCACATCTTTTTCTATGGAAGCATACTTTTCTTCATTGACTCTCTTTTGATTCCCGATTTGATTGATTTCTTGTATCAAAGCCATGAGCTTTTCCTGATTTTCATTAATAGCTTTTGATAATTGCTCATTTTTTTCTTTATAACCCTGAGCATCCGTTTCTAATGTTTTCTTTTCAGCCATCATATTATCTATGTCTTTATTCAGGCTTTCATACTCATCCTTATATGTTTTCAATCTATTTTCAATTATTTGAATATCTTTTATGGTCAGATTTACTTCAATGGTTTTTAAAAGCTCTTTTAGTTCCAGATATCCTTTAGCCTTTTCGCTCTCTTGCCTTAACGGCTCTATTCTTGCTTCAAGCTCCCCAATGATGTCATCCACTCTTAAAAGATTCTGCTGAGTTGAACCGAGCTTTCTCTCTGCTTCACCTTTCTTAGTCCGATACTTGACAATTCCTGCTACTTCTTCAAAAATTCTTCTTCTTTCTTCAGGGCGGCTGTTGATTATTTCTATAATTTTACCTTGTCCTATTATTGAATAACCATCCACTCCGATACCCGTGTCCATAATCAATTCTCTGATATCCTTAAGGCGGCAAATGTTGTTATTTATATAGTATTCACTTTCCCCTGAACGATACATACGTCTGGAAATAGACACTTCAGAAAAATCAATAGGAAGTACATTTTTTGTGTTATCAATAACCAAGGTAACTTCAGCCATACCTCTTGATTTTCGCGTGCTTGTACCGGAAAAAATAACATCTTCCATTTTATTTCCTCTCAAGGTTTTAGGACTTTGCTCCCCTAACACCCATTTAAGTGCATCTGAAATATTGCTTTTTCCGCTGCCATTAGGACCTACAATACAGGTAATGCCCTCATGGAATTCTATATTGACATGTTCAGCAAAAGATTTGAATCCTTGAATTTCTATTTTCTTTAAATACAAAAAATCACCCCATACTGCTAACTAAAAATTAATAACTAAAAACTAAAAGATGCGGAGGAAATTATGCTAAAGCAAAATTTCTACATTTACTATCAGTTGTCAGTTTACAATTGAACACCTGAGACCTGAGACCCGAGACCAGAGACCTAACTCTTAGTTCTTAGTTTTTAGTTCTTAGTTAACTTTAACTTCTCATTCAATCATATATTATAATATATTTATGACATATTTTGTAGAAAAGTTTTGCTTTATATTATAAATGGCAGAAGATTTTGCTTTCGCAAAACCTTCCTTTACTTTCATCTTATATCTTATTTATCGTTTATATTTTTTAGTGCAGCTTTGGCGGCATTCTGCTCGGCTTCTTTTTTATTTCGTCCGCAGCCGCTCCCTTTTATCTCATTCCCTATTGAGACATTAACATAAAAGGTTTTATTATGGTCCGGGCCTTCTTCTTTTACTGTTTCATATTGTATAGCTAAATCCGATTGTCCTTGAATAATCTCCTGAAGTCGGGTTTTATAATCCGAATACAGCTTCCCATGTACCGCATCATCAATAGTATCTCTTAACTTTTCCAAAATAAATTTTCGTGCAATATCCCAGCCGCCATCTAAATATACAGCACCAAAAAGAGCTTCCAGTGTATCAGCTAGAAGAGAGTTCCTGTTTCTGCCTCCGGTATTCTCTTCTCCCTTCCCTAAAAGAAAGAATTCACCAAGATGTAGCTTCGCCCCACATTCGGCAAGAGAACTCTCGCACACAATACTTGCACGCATTCTAGTAAGCTCTCCCTCTTCGCATGTTTTTAATTTATTATATAAATACTCGGATATAACCGCATCCAAAATTGCATCACCCAGAAATTCCAGTCTCTCATTATTGTCTTTATAAGACTTTTTCTTTTCATTTATATAGGAACTATGGGTCAATGCTTTATTTAATAATTCACTATCTTTAAAATCATATTTGATTATTTCCATAAAGCGATACAGTTCATTAACTCTTGAATTCATTTATTTCACCTTATAACAGTTAAATTATTCCTATTATACCATAGACTGTGAGCATTGTTTATTTATAGCTTGAAATAATTATTGATGCATTATGTCCGCCAAAACCAAATGAATTAGAAATTGCTTTATCTACTTTCTGCTCTCTTCCCTTATTAGGAACGTAATCTAAGTCACAATCCGGATCAGGTGTTTTATAATTGATTGTTGGATGTATAAAGC
>JAAYPU010000341.1 GCA_012519645.1 Clostridiales bacterium
AGTTTTCTAAATAATGAATATTCAAGAGGTTCTGCATTAAATGATAATGAATAATATTCAAAAAAAGATTTCACTCTTCGTCGATATCATCATTTGCCTTTTTTTCACTAATATTCAACAGAAAATTCTGAGCTATCAGCCATGTTGAAAAAAATATAACTATGGATATTATCATTGTAAAAACGTCTTTAGTATTTGTAAAATCATATCCTGCAATAAAAGCCTGAACTATTGCAAAGGTGACAGTTCCTGCTATAACACCTATAAATTTTACCTTTTTTCGTTCTTTTTTATTCCTATATGTCAGATACAAACCTTTAAAAACGTTATTAATTGTTATATATACTGAAATGCCGATTGTGAGCAGGAAAATATCCATATACTCCTTTATGTTTTGCTGCAGCACAAACTGCCTGTATAATAATATGGCCCATAACAACAACAAACATATTGAAAAAGCATTTGAATTGATCCTCCTCTTTTCTGAAATTATTCTTTCATCTTCTATCTTCCTCATAAATCATTCCTCCCAGAAAATATCATTTAGAGTTTTGTTTAACTCTTTACAAATGGCAATGCAGAGCTTAAGAGACGGATTATACTTTCCTGCCTCAATAAGACTTATAGTCTGTCTGGTAACACTGACTTTATCCGCCAGCTCCTCTTGTGTAAGGTCTTTTTCTATACGTGCCAGTTTTAGTTTAATATTCTTCATGCTTTCAGCTCTCTTTTCTATTATCTTTCTTAACCGAATTATATAATATAACTTACACAATGTCAAATATATATTACATATTTTACAATATATTTTGCAACGTTGATAAAAAATTTTTTTCATATGCAAAAAACAAATTAATGGTCAGTGGTTAGCACTTTCTTAATTTAGCATATTATTGAGTGATTTGATAAGCTTTCTACTTATCACCCATTGAAAGCGATGGGATTTCGAAGTAAAAATGACAGGACGTCATTTTTAGGTCAACCGCAGCATGGACGCTGTCGTTTGTCCGTGCGAGAAATTCAGGAGATTGAAATGCGGCTGATTCAGAAAGATTATCATTAACGAAAGAATCTGCTAAATTAAGTAGTTTAAGTTATCAATTAAAAATGAGATTTTGATTATAGCAAAATCTCATTTGCGATTTTTAACACGCTTTAATCTGAAAAAATCCTCTCTTTCCTTTTCCTCAAGGACTTCCTCCATATATTTTACTTGTTCCTGATATTTAGGGATTTGAATTTTTTCTAAAGCATTTGCTCTTTTTTGAGTCTTCTTTATTTCTAAAGCCAGCTTATAAACCGAAGTCTCAATTTCCGCAATTTCGTATATCAGATACTTGACCTCTCTAAATTTTATAAAAGCAAGGTCGACAGCCGGATTTGTCTGATAAAAACCATACTGCGCTTTTATATCCGATTCTTCAAATTTGATTTTGGGAATTTCCACACCCATAACGCTTCTGGTCAATATCTTGAAGTCCTCCTTAGTGGATATGGATAACCCGATTTCTTTTATTTCCTGAACGCCCATGCTTACATTAGCTATTTGAAGCGCCTCGAATGCTTCTCTAAAGGTGTCCGCCATTCTCGACTGGATATCCTTTACTCTATCCATCAAGGTCATCATTTCTCTGATGAGTACATTCCTTTTTTTATCTAATAAATCAAAACCGTTTTTGGAGAACTCCAAAAGATTTTTTGATTTTATGAGGTTTGCTTTGGTCGGTGCTATATGAATATCCAAGCTTCTTCCTCCTCCTGCATATTATAGTCATTTACCTGATTTGCCTTGATAATATTTCCCTAACATCTCAGGATCAATACGCTCAAGCTCTTCTTTAGGCAATTGACTTAACATATCCCATGCCAGATCCAAGGTTTCACTGATGCTTCTGTTGTCGTCAAAATCCTGTCTGATAAATTTTTCTTCGAAAAGCCGTCCAAACTTAATATACAAGTTATCCAGCTCAGACAAATCATCTTCTCCTATGATTTGAGCCAAGGCACGAATATCCTGAACTTTAGAATAAGAAGCAAATATTTGATTTGCCACGTCAGGGTGATCTTCCCTTGTAAAGCCTTCACCGATCCCATCCTTCATTAGCCTCGATAAAGAAGGTAATATACTTATTGGCGGATATATGTTTTGCTGGAACAATTCTCTGCTTAATACAATTTGTCCTTCCGTTATATATCCTGTCAAGTCAGGCACAGGATGGGTGATATCATCATTAGGCATCGTTAAAATGGGAAGAAAAGTGATAGAGCCGCCTTTATGTTTCATCATTCCTGCTCTTTCATATATAGAAGCAAGATCTGAATACAGATATCCGGGATATCCTTTACGGCTCGGAACCTCTTCCCTTGCTGATGATATTTCTCTGAGAGCCTCGCAATAGCTTGTAATATCCGTCATAATGACAAGTATGTGCATGTTTTTCTCAAAGGCAAGGTACTCTGCAGCCGTCAAGGCACATCGAGGAGTCATTACTCTTTCAACTATAGAATCATTCGCTAAATTTATATACATTACAACTCTTTCGAGAACACCTGATTCCTCAAAGGTTTTTCTGAAGTAATCCGCATCATCATGCTTTACTCCTATCGCTGCAAAAACTACCGCAAACTCTTCTCCTTCTTTTTCACTTATGTTTGCCTGCTTAACTATTTGAGCCGCAATTTCATTATGAGGCAGTCCATTACCTGAAAAAATAGGAAGCTTTTGCCCGCGAATAAGCGTGGCTAAGCCATCAATAGACGATATCCCTGTTTGAATATAATTTCTCGGATATTTTCTTGCTACCGGATTAATAGGTCTGCCGTTTACATTGTAAACGTCCTTGCTGAATATGTTTCCTCCCTGGTCGATAGGCTCTCCAATACCGTTAAAGGTTCTGCCGAGAATCTCTTTAGACATAGGGAGCTCGAAAGGCTTTCCTGAAAATCTTACAGAGGAATTCACTACTGAGAAACCGGAAGAGCCTTCAAAGATTTGAGCTACTATTGCGTCCTTATCAATTTTTATAACTCTGCCCCGCCTTTTGTTTCCATCATCCAAAGTAATGTCGATAACTTCGCCATAAGAAACATCTTCAGCACGGGAAAGGAATATCAATGGTCCTTCAATTTTATCAAGAAGTAAATATTCTTTACTCATTATCTTCACATCCTCAACCGTATTCCTTAATCAGATCATCATAGTACTGAACTATTTTTTCACTGATTTTATCTATTTCGCTCAAGTCATCATTGGAGACAGTATATTTCATTTTAGTTACTTCTCCGAATAACATTTCATTTTTCACCTTTGAAATCGGTACTCCTTTTTTAATAGTCAAATGTGCTTTGTCATATAGCAGCTCTATACACTTCAACATTTTATACTGTTTGATCAGAGGTACAAAGGTGTCATCCTTATGAAAAGCATTCTGCTGTAAAAATCCAATTCGAAGCACTCTTGAAATTTCTAAAATCAGTCTTTGGTCATCGGGGAGAACATCTTCTCCTACCAGCTGCACGATTTCCTGTAATTTGTTTTCCTCATGAAGAATGCGAATCATCTTTGCTCTTAATTCCAAAACATCTTCATTTACATTTTTTTCATACCAGTTTCCAAGCATTTTCACATACCCGCTGTAGCTGTTCAGCCAATTAATGGCGGGGTAATGCCGCGCATAAGCAAGCTTTTTATCTAAACCTAAAAAAGCGTTCACATATCTTTTTGTATTTTCTGTAACCGGCTCTGAAAAGTCTCCTCCGGCCGGAGATACTGCACCAATGATCGTAATGGAAGCTTCCTGGTCATTTAATGTTTTGATATATCCCGCACGCTCGTAAAACTCAGCAAGTCTTGAAGGCAGATAGGCAGGGTATCCTTCCTCTGCAGGCATTTCTTCAAGTCTTCCTGATATTTCTCTTAATGCTTCCGCCCATCTCGATGTGGAATCCGCCATAATTGCCACGTTATACCCCATATCCCTATAGTATTCCGCAATTGTAATACCTGTATAAATACTTGCTTCGCGAGCAGCAACCGGCATATTTGAAGTATTGGCTATAAGGATAGTCCTTTCCATGATGCTTTTTCCTGTCTTTGGGTCTATCAGCTTTGGAAAATCCTCAAGCACTTCAGTCATTTCATTTCCACGTTCACCGCAGCCTATATATACGATAATATCTGCATCAGACCATTTCGCAAGCTGATGCTGGGTCATCGTCTTACCTGTTCCGAATCCTCCCGGAATAGCGGCAGTTCCTCCTTTTGCAACCGGGAAAAAAATATCCAGCACTCTTTGTCCGGTTACAAGAAGACTGCTAATGGGAAGTCTCTCTTTTACCGGTCTTGGTGTTCTTACCGGCCACTCATGAGACAGTCTTAGCGGATACATTTTACCTTCATCATCTTCTATTACAAGTAATGTTTCTTCAATATTGTAAAATCCATCCTCTTTCTTCTCTATTACTTTTCCGCTCATGCCCTGGGGCACTAATACTTTATGAAGTATAAGGGATGTTTCTTCCACAGTTGCAAAGCATTGCCCTTCCCTGAGAACATCGTTTTCTTTTACGGTGATGCAAACCTTCCATTTTTTCTCAGTGTCAATGGACAAAAGCCCGATGCCTTCCGGAATAAAGCCTTCCGAAACACTATTGATTTCTAATAACGGTCTTTCTATACCGTCAAAAATATTTCCTATTAATCCGGGTCCCAATTTTAGAGACAAAGGCTTCCCTGTAGAAATCACGCTTTCTCCTGATTTAAGCCCTTCCGTTTCTTCATAGACCTGAATCGTTCCCCGGTCTCCTTCCAGAGCGATAACCTCACCAATGAGTTTTTTGCCGCCTACCATAACCATTTCACGCATCTTAAAGCCTGTCATGCTTGTTGCCTTAAGCACGGGTCCATTGACCATCGTGATTATACCTTTTAATTCAATCATTTATGCCATCCGCCCCTCTCAAAGCATCAAACAGCATTGTCCCGATATAGTTTTCGTTGTTGTTGATAATGGATTTGATTGATAAATCAAGTCTATATGCTTTATTGTAATCGGTACAAATGAGTCCGCCTATTATATCTTCTTTAGATATTTCAAATTGTATTTGCTCCCTTGAATAATTATTCTGTTCTCCAACAGAATAGACGTATTCACTGAATCTTTCTATATCCTTTTTCTTAGCATAGAAAGTAAAGCCCTGAACATCAGAAAAACCGGTTATTGCCTTTAGTACTGCCTTTTTAAAAAACTCCTCATATTCCCTGCTATCCGTATAAGCATTTGCTCTTTCAACCAAAGTTTTTAGAACATCTGCCATTATTTCTTTTTTCTTGCTATGGATAGCTTTCATCTTTTGTACATTGGCACCGGAAATAAGCTTTGATTTTTCTTCTTTCGCTTTTTTCTCCATATCATGAATAAGCTTTTCTCTTTCCTGATTCAATTCTATTGTAAAAGCTTCTATTATTTTTGCGCTTTCTTCGTTCAGTCTTTCTGCCTCTGAATCATATTCTTTTTTTGCTTTATCTAAAACCATAGCAGAAAATAAATTTAATTTTTCTTCTATTGTTATCATTTAAGCTGCACCTCAAATCTTTAATCCTATAGATCCCTTAATTATATCTGTCATATGGCTGGAACCTGTCATCCCATTTTCTGTAGATATTTCTACAATTAAAGGTCTTTTACAATTTATCTTGATATCTAAAAGTCTGTCTTCCACAAGGGAGTAGACCTTCTCATCGACGACAAGTATTTGGATTTCTTCTTTTCCAAGCACTTCATCAAGTATTCTTTCTGCTTCTTCTTTTGTCTTAACCAATGTGCCCTCAACACCTGCCAGGCGCATCCCTAATAAAGCATCATTATGGGAGCTGATGATATATGTTTTCATCGCAGTATCTATAGCCTCCCGAGAATTATGATAGATATAATTAATCCATAAATTGCGATCCCTTCTGCAAGGCCAACAAAGATAAGAGTTTTACCTAAAATTTTAGGATCTTCCGATACTGCCCCTAAAGCGGCTGAACCGACTGTTCCAACGGCATATCCTGCCCCAATAGCAGCTAAACCCGTACTTAATGCTACAGCAATAAATCCAAGCCCGGAAGTTCCTCCTGCTTCGCCTTCGCTGACCGCATAAACAATTTCAGGCACAGCAAATCCTATGGCAATTAGCATCATAGGGATATAAACTGCCAGATTAAACCCTAAAGCTTTTTTGATCTTCTTTCCTGAAGTCTCAGTTGTCATAAAATAGGCACCGGTTCCAATGGTTGCAAGTACGAGTAGCATTACAGAAATTAAAATAAATCTCATTTTTCTTTCCTCTTTTCTGATTTAATTTATATTTATTACTTTTTAAAATTTTTTTAGATTTCCAAGGTTACAGGATTATATTCAATCCCCTCACCGACAAAATACTTGCTAAACATTTCATAATATTCAAGCCTCAATCCCTGTATAAATACTATCAGGCCTTCCAATCCAATGACTATTACATTTCCTATTATATAAATCAATACACCGGCTGTTTTGTTATTTGCCAATTGCGCCATTGTATGGAACGCCATAAAAAGCCCCACATGGTTCAGAGCAAAAGCTCCTACACGAATAAAGGATATGGTATTACTTAATATGTTAATAATGGTTTCAAGCCCCTCAAAAA
The DNA here is from genome assembly GCA_012519645.1 of Clostridiales bacterium. Classification (GTDB taxonomy): domain Bacteria; phylum Bacillota; class Clostridia; order Peptostreptococcales; family JAAYPU01; genus JAAYPU01. Next base: position 6,670 of record JAAYPU010000341.1, read on the forward strand.
TACTCTCCGTATAGTAACTCGAAGGAGATTCGTCGTATAAAGGTCTTTTCTTTAATAACAAATGTGTCAAAGGTTCTCTGACTACTATAAGAAGGATACATAATACCATTATGGGAATTAAATTGTTCACTGGCACAATTTCTATCCCTAAAGTCATATTAGACAGAATCGCAAGCAAGCTCATAAAAAATACAAACCCGCAAATACCATTCCTGCCAAAGATGCCTTCCTTTATGTCTCTTTTTCTTATTGCATTGATAATACCTATGGAAAAACTGATGAAAAGAAATATCGCGCCTACTATAACCGAACTGAACAGCATTGTATTTATATTTTCCATCGGTCTTAAAAACAGAGCCGGCAGAATATCCTCAAATCCGAATATACTTCCATAAAGAAATCCGAATATGACTGAGCTTATGCCCAATCTCATAAATATTTGTCCATAAACATTAAAGGAGGTTCTTTTGTAAGCAAACAATCCCATTAAAAATATTATCATGCCCTGTCCTACATCCCCAAACATAGCGCCGAAAAGAAACATATAGCTGAGACTTAAAAACAGAGTAGGGTCGATTTCATCATATGAGGGTATGCCATACATTTTTATTAAAGGCTCAAATGGTTTGAATATTTTAGGATTTGAAAGCTTAGTTGGGGGAATTATATAATTATAAACCTCTTTGGTGCTCTTAAATACCAAAATTACTTTTTCATTGTATCCCGTTAATCTTGCAGTTAGTTTTCCTTTTTCTTTTGAAGGAACCCAGCCTGATAAATAGAAAAAGTTTTCGGTGCAGGCAATATTGTTTTTAATAATTGCTTTTGCTTCTTCCATTTCATTTTGAGCAAATGCCTTTTCTATTTCTTTATAATATTTCTCTCTTAATACTTTTTTTTCAGCCTCTAATTGTTCGATTTCCACATTCAGTATTTCTGCCTGTTCGCTTATAAAATCTTCTATCTCAGAAGGCCTCCCGACAAAATCTTTAGGAATACTCAATTTGCTGAAGTTTAAAGACCTTAAAATCCTATCCGTTTCAACAGCAAATTCTTTAAGTGAAATAATGAGATATACTTCACCTTTTTCAACCTTACCAATATGCAAAACTATCGCAGGTATGTTTTCATAGTTCTTTTTAATTTTTTCCCTGCCTTCTCTTGAAAGAATACCGACTTCATAGTTAAAATATTTCATTCGGTTTAGCATTTTCAAATCAAAATCGACCAGCTTCATCATTCCCAAATAATTCTTTATGGTGTCTAATTTGTTTAGTTCTGATTTCTTTGCTTCGATTTTTTTTCTGAAAGCATTAACATCCTGATAGATTTCGTTTAACGTTTTAGCAGTTTCCTCAAAAAAATATTTGTCGGATAAATGCTGAAGCTTCACGTCCTTGCCTATATTTAAGAATGTCATTAAATCTTCAAGCTGGTATCTGAATGTCCTAAGGTTCTGCTGATCTTTATATGAATGAATCATTGCCATTTCTGAAATCTCATGAATGTTTTCTTTGTCCAGAGCTATAGTAAAATTACTGTCATTGATTTCAACCATAGCATTTACTACATGAAGTTTACCGAACAATACTATTTCTTTCACAAGCTCATCCATATACTCGATAGGCGCTACGAGATTCAGCATATTCATACGTTCGACAGACATTTCCATCCCCCCTACACTTTCCGAATTAGAAACCGTTTAATACGCTCAACTGAAAAGCCATATTTATGTGCCTGAATAATGGATATAATATCCCTCATCTCATATTCTAACAGATAAAGATATGTAAAAAGCTCCATTATGTTAAACTGTTCTTTTTTCTTATAGCCTAAAAGCAAAAAATACAGATATCTTTTGCTTCGTCTCTCCATAAATATTTCCCGCGTTTTAGTGTGGTCAAAAAGAAAATAATACGTGCTGTTAAGAATTCTGTCTACAAGTTCATCCGAATTATTGAGATAGCATAATTCCCTGACTTCGTCATCTTTGAATTTGTATCCGCCTGACAGAGAAAAGTTATAAATCTCTTATGATGATATGTCAAATAACTCCTTAGCCCTATATATCCACTGGATATTAAACAGATCAATCTTTATGCCCATGAATTTTTTAAATAATCGCCGATCCTCCGGGTCAAGCTTGGGAATAAGGCTTGTTATTCTTCTAAAGAAATATTGGTCCAGAGTCATTTCCATATAAAACAGCTGCCTATCCGATGATTCTTCCAGGAATGGCTTCAGCAGATTGTGATAAGGTGTTTCTGCTAAATTATCTATCAAATCTTCCAACGACTTGGACTGAAGAAGTTTGTAAAAATCTATCGCTGAGTTTTTTGTGCATGATATCAGGTAATTTCCGACTGATTGAATATCCTGCCCTTTTATTGCAGTTTTAATGAGAAGCTTTAAATCCGAAACCTCGTACCTTATTAAAAATGCTTTAACAAATTTTTTATATGTACCGGAAAAGTAAGGCAAAAGCTGCTCGTAGTGCCAAACATTGTTCTTAAGCAATAACAATTCAAATGCAGACAGGTCACTGCTTTGCTCATCAATGTCTTTCAGCAATTCATAGTATTCTTTTTTGCTTTTAAGAAAAAGCATTATTTCTTCTGTATCCTCCTTATTAAGGAGAGCTTCATAATCTTCATTTGAAAGCAGCTGTCCCTCCAAATACCTTATCTTGGTATTTACGGCAGCATACTTGCTGATATTAGGCATTTAACCACTTCCCGTACTTAATCAAGCGTAATTATTTTATTAAATATATCTTCACATAAACCGTCTTTTATTTTGCTATATTGATTATCTAAGGCTAAACATATATTTTCAGTGCTCTTATTTATTTCTTTTATTTCTTCATCTGCTTCAGCTCTAAATTTCTTCGCAAAAGTATTTCCCTCTTCTTTTGCCTGTTCAATAATCTGCTGTCGGAGCTTCTCCTTCTTTTCGATCAGCTCATTCTCAATATCTTTCTTCAGCTTACTTTTCATTTCTTTTAAATTAGAAGCTTTGGAATCTATCTCTATAATCTTTTTTAATATATGCTCCATAAAAGCACACCTCCGTTTTAAGCCTAAATACTATTATACTACTAATATTTTTTTTGTTAAGCATTATATTCATAAAGATAAAAAAATTGACATCACAGCTTCAGGATATGATTCCCGTCAGCTCATTTGCAGGACCTCTTGATTTGTATGAATTTTTCTGCCTTAACACCTGCTATGGCTCCATCTCCGACACATGTGGCCACCTGCCTCAGGTATTTTTTTCTTACATCCCCCGCCGCAAATACGCCTTCAATATTTGTTTCCATTTCTTCATTAGTAAGGATATACCCTTCGTCAGTCATATCCAACATTCCTTTAAAAATGTCCGAATTAGGAATATGACCGATAAATTCAAAGCATCTGTGACATTTAACCGGTATCAATTCTCCTGTTTTCAAATTTTTCAGCACAACAGCCTCTATTTGATCATCACCGTCAAAATGGTCAACAACAGTATTCCAAATGAATTCCATCTTAGGATTGCTCAATGCGGTTGCTTTCGTAATTTCATTGCAATCCATTTTTCCGGCATCATGCAAAACAGATACGATAACCTTATCTGCAAACTTTGTTAAGAAAACACCTTCCTCAATAGCTGAATCGCCTGATCCTATAACAACTACGGTTTTCCCGGTATTAGATGCCGCATCACATACTGCACAGAATGAAATACCCTTGCCTATTAATTTTTCTTCATTGGGAGCCCCAGTTATTCTTGGTCTTGCACCTGAAGCTATGATAACTGCTTCAGCTTCGTAAATATTCCTGAAGGTTTCAATTATTTTTACATCATTTATGAGGTCCGCTCTTTTCACATCCGTGAATTTGAATTTGACATTGAATCGCCTTGCCTGTTTATAGAATAGCTCCATCAAGCTTTTTCCATCCGTACCGTCAGGAAAGCCCGGGTAATTCTCTATTTCACCAGTACCGGCGGCAAGGCCCCCGACTAATGACTGCTCAAGGACAAGCGTATTCAGCATTGCTCTTCCGCAGTATATGGCTGCTGTCAGACCGGCCGCACCGCCGCCTATTATAATAACATCATATTTTTCAATGATTTTGTCCATTTTCATATAACCCCCCTAAAGAAAACTTCATAATTGACATTAGTCGAATTATATATGTACCTGCTTTGATTATAAACGAAAAGATATATTATAAAAATGTTTTATACCAAAGAACCAAACGATTTTTTTCAGCAAACATATTTTATAAATAATTCCCGGCTGGAAATGTCTATTATATTTAAAAATGCAAATAATAATTAATAATTATTTTAAAAGGATGATTTAAATGGGTCTCATTGAAGAAACATACGGTCTGTTTTTACATGTTTTATTTAATATTACAAATCCAATCAAAAAGAAAATCGTTAAAACGGAATGTGAAGTACATAAGTTTTTAAATTCATCTGCTTTGCAAATACTTAAGAAGGATGGCTATATGGATGAATACAGCTTATTCAGCTGTTATCTGCCTGAAATAAACAAAGGTACCGTATGGGCCGATCAAGATTATAAAAGCTCCAATCATTTTTACAGTCCTGAAAAAGATAAACCGGATGGATTGTATGGACGAAGAAGTGCGATGGAATTAGGGATTGAATATTATCTTAAGGCGCGCAAAAGCTGGAAGACCGGAAAAAATAAAAAATCATTGTTTTACTTAGGGGCTGCCATTCATATAATCCAAGATATGACTGTTCCTCAGCATGCAAACATTCGCCTGTTGGATAATCACCGACAGTATGAAACATTTGTAAAAAGGGCTTATCTCTATATGAACAGATCCGATAGACTGCCAAAAGCATACAGATTGAATTCCATTGAAGATTATATAAAATACAATTCACGCATGGCTATTAAAATACATAAAAAATATGATTCCGTTTCAAAGGATGAACTCAGATATTTTCTCGTAACATCACATATCCTGCCGCTTGCGAAGAAAACCACTGCCGGAGCAATGATCATGTTTTATGACGACATATTTAAAAAGAACAAAACAAACTAAGAATAAACTAAAGAAACTCCATATAGGAGTTTCTTTAAATATATTTAAAAGTTTGTCTAAATATTATCAATATTTAGACAACATCTATGCACATTCCCTTAGCTCTTGCTTTTTTTCCTTATTCGCAATACTCAGCAGAATCCCAAGTACAACTGATAGCATAGCTGCCATAATAACTCTGTAATTTTCAGCCAGGCTGAATGTAATTGTATGAGCCGGAATCCAGAAAAACGGAATGGTTTTTAATAAAACAAAATCTACAAATTCCTTCCAATCAACGTGATAGATAACCTGTTTAAATGATATTACTTTCCTCTGTTCTTCATATTTCATTACAATATATGAATGTGCTATTCTATGCAGCGCCATTAGAACAGGTGCAAAGAATATATTATTCAAAAACGAAGTTAAAAACCCGCTAATTATTCTCGATCCATAGAATGGCAGGTATCCTGCTTTTTGGGCACTCATTACACCGTCTGCAAAAATTTTAGTTACAAGACATACTATGATGCCCATCAAACCCCATGCAATCACTCTGCTTATAAATCCTTTAGGCTTTTCCCAATTCCCATTTTTTAACCGAATTGCGAGAAGCTCACCCATTGTTGCAAGAACTGCAAATTTAGCAAAGCTACTCAAATATCTGAATTTTACGGTAAACGCAATAAAAACATCTTTTGTCTGCGGTAATGTGACGAATAGTACAACCCCGACTAAAATAAGCCCCCAGACCAAATCTCCTTTTTTCATATAAACCCTCCTGCTATTGCCATTTCTCCCCTGCCGAACTTAAAAATACCTTTAAAAGTCAGCAACATATATAACTGCTAAGACCACTACAATGTTAGTATATACCTGTAAAATACTTTGTCAATAATTTATCATTCTTTTGGTATATTCTGAATATTTTGATAATAGCAGGATGTACTCTATTTTAGGAATGAAAAAGGAGATCTCAGCACAAAAGCTCC
>JAAYPU010000032.1 GCA_012519645.1 Clostridiales bacterium
ATTAAATTCTCCTAGTGGGTTACCAGAAGGTATTTCAAGAGCAGAACTAGAAAAGAAATCTAAATTTAACAAAACAAAATCCATCAGAAGATCTAAAATATCACCTTAATTCATTAAACACTGGATATTACTGGTATGTTTATGTATAATATAAATTATATAACATTGGACTGAAATAATTATAGAAGGGAGTGTACATATACAATTCTCAGTCAATATAAATCAGGAGGAATATACAGATGAAAAGTTCAAGTAAAAGAGTATCATTTATTATGGCAGTTATTATGATTTTGTCAGTATTAGTATCAAGCTTTGCATTTGCAGATAATGTAGAAAACACTTCAATAACTGCTAAAGCAAATAGTTCCACAGTTTTAGTAAATGGAACGAAGGTAGATTTTGAATCTTATAATATTAATGATAATAATTATTTTAAATTGAGAGATTTGGCAAAGATACTTAGTGGAACTGAAAAACAGTTTGAAGTAATATGGAACAATGATAATAAAGCAATTGAGTTAATATCTAATACACCATATACTGAAGTAGGTGGAGAATTAGCAGCTGGAGATGGAGTAGAAAAACCAGCACAGTTAAATTCTTCAATAATATTTAAAGATGGAGAAGAAACTGAATTAGAAGCATATACAATTAACGATAACAACTACTTTAAGCTTAGAGATATTGCAGAAGTTTTTGATATAGGTGTTACATGGGATGGAGACACAAAGACTGTTGGTATTGATACAAGCTTAGGATATGAAACAACAGAACCAGATGAAAACAATGAGCTAGATGTAAATGTTGAACCAACTGAAGAAAACACTGAAGCAACTGAAGAAGAAGTTAGAATCGAATCAGCATCTATAATAAATAATTATGAGATTCTTGTAAAACTAAATAAACCACTTCCTGCTAGCAAAGCTGGAGAATATTATTCTGCATTTGGTTATTTAGATTATGACAGTATGTCTCCTTGGGAAATGGGTTTTGAGCTTAATCTAATAGAAGGAGAAAGCGAGTTTGTGATTGATTTGTCTAGAGGGACATCTGAATTTGAATTTCCAGGAACAGGGATGTATGAAATTTTTATAACTAACCGTGAGGATGTAGAAAGCAGTATTGATTTTGAAGTTACGGAAGATATGTTACAATAATTTAAGAGGCTACTACAAAATATAAACACCCAAGTGCAGTAATTACTAGCATTTGGGTGTTTTTTATTTGCACTAAATTCAATCTACACATTAAATCTAAAGTGTACTACATCTCCGTCTTTCATTTCGTATTCTTTGCCTTCAATACGAAGTAGTCCTTTTTCTTTTGCAGTGGCTAGGCTTCCGCCTACAGCCATTAAATCGTCGTAGGCTATAACTTCTGCTCTGATGAAACCTCTTTCTATGTCAGAGTGGATTTTACCAGCTGCTTGTGGTGCAAGGGTGCCCTTTTTAATAGTCCATGCTCTTGTTTCTGGTTCACCTGTGGTTAAGAAACTTATAAGGCCTAGTAGAGAGTAACTAGCCTGAATTAGCTTATCTAGACCAGATTGTTCTAGTCCCAAGTCCCCTAAAAATTCCTTTCTTTCAACCTCATCAAGTTGAGAAATTTCTTCTTCAATAGCAGCACTAATAACTACAGCTTCTGCATTTTCTGAAATAGCAAA
>JAAYPU010000342.1 GCA_012519645.1 Clostridiales bacterium
ATTGGTGATATTACAGTTAAAGTTCCCATTATTCAAGGCGCTATGGGTATTGGCGTATCAATGTCCAGGCTTGCTGCAGCTGTAGCAAACGAAGGTGGTATCGGAGTTATTTCAGGCGCCCAAACCGGATTAATGGAACCTGATTTTAGAATAAATAATAATTCAGCCAATATAAACGGACTTATTAAAGAAATCAGAAAAGCACGTGAATTGAGTCCAAACGGTATCATAGGTGTCAATTTTCTTACCGCTGCGGTTAATAACTATGTAGAGCTTGTAACTGCTGCAGTTAAAGAAAAAGTGGATTTAATTATTTCCGGAGCAGGTCTGCCAAAAAATTTGCCGGAGCTGGTTAAAAACTCTACTACTAAAATTGCCCCTATCGTTTCGTCCGGAAAGGCAGCTGCAACGATTTCAAAGATATGGGACAGAAATTACAACTATCTTCCGGATGCTATTATTGTAGAAGGACCGGAAGCAGGCGGGCATCTCGGTTTTCACATGGAAGAATTATTAGAAAACAAATCGCAACATTTATTAGATATATTAAAGGATGTTTTGGAGGCTATTAAACCATTTGAAGCAAAATATAACAGGAAAATTCCGGTGATAGCCGCAGGAGGTATTTTTTCAGGTAAAGATATTGCTGACGCACTTCATAGTGGTGCATCAGGTGTGCAAATAGCCACACGTTTTGTAGCAACAGATGAATGTGATGCTCATATAAACTTTAAAAAAGCATATGTCGCAGCTAAAAAAGACGATCTAAGAATAATAAAAAGTCCTGTAGGACTCCCGGGCAGAGCAATTTATAATACTTTTGTTGAAAAGGCCGAAAAAGGTTTACACAAAATCAAGAAATGTTATAGATGCTTAAGTACCTGCGATCCACTAACAACTCCGTATTGTATAACAGATGCTCTCATAGATTCCGTAACCGGAGACACAGATAACGGATTAGTTTTTGCAGGATCAAACGTTTACAGAATTGACAAAATTACCACAGTAAAAGAATTAATGCAAGACCTTGTCAGCGAAGCTGAACAGTATTATGAAGGATAGTCTGAACCTCAAAACAAATGAGAATATATAATAATAAGATTTCCTCAAATTCAGAGTTAAGGATCAAAAATTATATTATTGAAGCCGGCATTATAAATGCCGGCTTTGTTTTTCCATGCTTTTACCTTTTATGGAGAACCGATAATAACAACGTCTTCTTTTCTATAAAGCACTCCATTTTTAAATTCATTGTTAATGGTCATCCTTGCAATTCCAATAGCAACCTTAACTCCCGGGTAAATCCTGTCAGTATATACTATCTTACCCTTTGATTTATGGGAATGCTCTTCATTTAACTCCGTCAGCTCCGCTTCAAGAGCTTCCAGTTCCTGGCGTTTGATTTCTTTTGTATTTTGGGCATTATTCAAAACCTCTATTTTATCATCTGATAACTTTCCAAAAGTTCTGATTTGATTTAAATATGAAGTAATTTTGTTCAAATCTTCAATTTCTTTTTTTAATTTAGTTATTTTTTCATTGACTTCATTTAATTTTTCAAGAAGAGTTGGATCTTTTCCAACCTCAACCTCAGTAAGAGCATATGCATCCGACCCTATGGTCTTTGCTATTATATCCTGCCCTGCGATATAAGTGCCGCCTACAAGCATGCCTCTTTTACCTATCACTTCGATATTCCCGCCGCATCTTACTTTGCAGTTAAGCATGGATTCAGCACGAACTGTACCACGGGCAACAACAATACTATTTTCCATGTACTTACAATTTATGTTTTCCATACTCTCTAATATACCTTTACCCATGCCGTTCATACCTTTACAAATAGTAATGCTTCCTTCTGCACGGATATGAGCGGCCTCTACTATGCCATCGATTCGGATATTACCACCGGAAGTAATTGTATAACCTGACGGTACATTCCCAAAAATAACAATATTCCCGATGAATTCTATATTCCCTGTTTCAGGACCTACGTCTCCCCTGATTTCAAAGGTATCTAATACATTTATTTTATTATTAACAAAATCTACCTGACCCTCTACTATGGACCTTACAGATAAATTATCCTCAGAAGCGATAGTATTTTTCCCTAACGGAAGAGGCTTGTCCAATGCTTTCTTAGCCTTTAGAACAATACCTGTTACCGCTTTTCCATCTCTTCCGGGTACCAACGGTGTTTTTGTGCAAAGAACTTGTCCGGGAGAAATATTCTCAATAATTCCGATATTTCGAAAATCAACAGTACCATCTTCATTGATTTTAGGCTTATGTTCTTTTGTCATATCAAAATGAAATTTCAGGATAGCATCTTTTCCATCGATCGGAGGCAGTCCCGTAGCAATAATGATTTCTTCATCATATATAGGATTATCGGCTAATTCATGAATCCTATTGACATTGATACCAAAAACAACTTTTTTGGCTTTTAAGGTTTCCATAATTTTATCAAAGGTTGCCGGTTCGCCACCATTTAAAGGTGGTTGAATAAGAATAGAGGCGCTTAACTGATCAGCTGATACTTTAACTATAATGGCAGCATCCTCTTTTTTAACTTCTTTTTCTTGTATAACTTCCTCAAAACTATTTGGAACTTTGGCTGTTACATTAGAAGATTCACTGGAATTTTTATTTTCCATATCCTTCACAATCTCGTTACTTTGAGTCTCCACACCCAGAGTATTCACTATTTCCTCCATAGATATCCCCCTTCCTACTATAATTGTCGGAAAATATTGGATGAATTTTAGTTTTTATAAAAGACAAATAAAAATAAAAGCCTTAACCGGACTCGATTAAAGCAATTCTTATTTTCAAAAATAATATAAAATCAATTACAAATATAATAATCTATCAACTCAAACTTCGGTAATCCAGC
>JAAYPU010000343.1 GCA_012519645.1 Clostridiales bacterium
AGAATTAACGGAATCAGTGCAGAAAGAATAAGGGACGAATTTGATAGAATAATGACATCTGCGAAACCATACGGCGGGATATATCTGTTATTTGATACGGGGATAGGAAATATTCTTTTAAATGATTTGGAGAATGACTTGTCTCATTACATGGAAGACCTCGAAATATTGAATGAAATGTCTGACATATTAGAAGTGCGATTGGTACATATGTTTTTAAGCATATATAAAGAAAAATCTATTGCCGTGATAAAGCTGAATGAATTTTTGAGCCGCTATAAATACGATAAAAAAACAAAGAAAAATGCAATGGTCTTATTGGAAGCCCGTTTGGCTGTTTTTAACATCCATACTTCATATGAATTGAAAAAAATAATCCAAAAGCTTGGAAAGACACTTTTCGAGCATTTAATAATATTATATTCCTTTGATAAAAAACGTCGAGAGCATTACTTGCATATTGAAAGACTTTATAAAAATATTATTGAAAATAATGAGCCTATCAGCTATGGAGATTTAAAAATAAATGGTGAAGAAATATCGGAAGCCGGATTTCGAGGAAAAGAAATAGGCAAAGTATAGATATATTATTGGATAGGGTGCATTATGATCCTGAAGAAAACAAAGAAGAGATTTTAGTGGAAATCATCAAACAAATTAAGTTTAAATAAGCAGGTGCTATATGGAAGAAAAGAAAGGCCAACTTTTAGAAATTATATATTTGAATGAAGAAAATGGTTACATAGTAGGGATATTGGAATCAGAGGATGAAGATGAGCAAATCTGTATAGTCGGATATATGCATGGATCGGTAAAAAAAGGCGGAACATATAAGCTGACGGGTGAGTGGAAACAACATTCTACATATGGCGAGCAATTCTATTTCAATTCTTATACTGAGGAAATGCCCGAAAGCAAAGAAGCTATCAAGAATTACCTTGCTTCGGGAATGCTTAAGGGTATTGGTCCCAAAACAGCTGAATGTATTGTAAATAAATTCGGCAAGGACACCTTTCAAATTATCAGTGAAGCTCCCGATAGACTGACAGAAATTGATGCAATAGGACCTGTGAAAGCTGCATCTATCGCTGAAGCATTCAATGACCATAAGGATATAATGCAGATTACTATTTTTTTACAGCAATTTGGCATTTCTGCCGGCTATGCAGTAAAGCTTTATAAAGCGTATAGAGATAAAGCCATAGATTATATAAAAGAGAATCCGTACAGGCTTGTTAGCGACCTGTTTGGAGTCGGTTTTAAAACTGCAGATAGTATTGCAAAAAAGATGGGCATTTCTAATGACTCTCCGGAACGTGTAGGAGCGGGCATTCATCATATGCTCAATTATTTCATAGGTGAAGGCCATACGTTCATGCCTGTAACACCATTTGCGGAAAAAACTGCTGAAATATTAGATGTATCCAGACAACAGGTAATGGATAAAATCACGGAGCTTGCTTTAGAGGGTGAATTGCATTTAGAGAAGTTGGAAAACCGTACAGTAATATTTTCCATGCCGTACTTTTATGCGGAAACACAGGTCTGCAAAAATTTAATAAAGCTGTTAAACGCTGAACCTAAGCCAATTCAAGCGGATATTGATGAGCTGATAAGGATAACGGAAAGTGATTTGGATATTAATTTAGCTGAAAATCAAAAGGAAGCTGTCAAAGAAGCGCTTTTAAACGGGGTATATGTTATTACAGGAGGACCGGGAACCGGGAAGACGACGACTATTAACAGCTTGATCCATATATTCAATCGCTATGGCATGAAGGTGGCATTGGCGGCACCAACCGGCAGAGCGGCTAAAAGAATAACAGAAACCTCCGGATTTGAAGCTAAAACCATTCACAGACTTTTAGAGTATACCTTTTCAGAAGACGAATCTAAAATGCGTTTTGGTAAAAATGAAGAAAATACGCTGGAATACGACGTTATTATTGTTGATGAAATGTCAATGGTAGATATATTGCTTATGAATGGCTTGTTAAAGGCTGTTGTACCGGGGACACGCCTTATACTGGTAGGAGATGCTGACCAATTGCCTTCTGTAGGTGCCGGGAATGTATTAAGAGATATTATATCAAGCGAAATAATTCCTTGTGTGAAGCTGAATGAGATATTCCGGCAGGCGAGGGAAAGTCTGATTATAGTAAATGCACATAAGATAAATAAGGGAGAATACCCTGATTATAACGAAAAAGAGAAGGATTTCTTCTTTTTAAGAAATAATTCGGAAGTAAAAATACTGGATACAATAAAATCGCTCTGTGTGCATAGATTGCCAAATTATTTTGAAGAATGTGATCCTGTAAGAGATATACAGATACTTACTCCTGCCCGAAAAGGTACTCTTGGGACTTATCGTCTGAATGAGGAATTGCAGCAGCTGTTAAACCCGCCGGATGCTCTTAAAAATGAAAAAAAGATAAAGGATAGGCTTTTCAGAGAAGGCGATAAAGTGATGCAGATAAAAAATAATTATAATATAGAGTGGAGAAATATTGAGGACTTTTCCGAAGGGCAGGGTATTTTTAACGGGGATGTAGGTTTTATTAAAAGAATAGATAATGAATATGGTGAAATATCGGTTGTATTTGATGACAACAAGTTGGTTGTTTACGACTATGCTCAAATTGAAGAGCTGGAGCTGGCTTATGCGGTAACTGTACATAAAAGCCAGGGAAGTGAATTTCCTATTATAATAATGCCCATGTTTTGGTTTCCGCCGATTTTAGTTACCAGAAACCTTCTATATACCGCAGTGACCAGAGCGAAAAAAGCAGTTGTATTGGTAGGCGGCGAGAAATATCTTCAGGGCATGATAGATAACAACCGTATAATAGAACGCTATTCCGCACTTGGAATACGCCTCAAAAAGTTTTTGGAGGAAAAAATACTTCTTTGATAGGGAATAGAGGATAGGGGATAGGGGATCCCTTATCTATTATCTAAACATAATTACACAATAAACGATACACCATAAACTGATG
>JAAYPU010000344.1 GCA_012519645.1 Clostridiales bacterium
AGCAAAAGATAATAGCTGATTGATTTTAATCTAATCTATCGAAATAATAAATCCCCGCCCGAATATTCGGGCGGGGATTTATAGTTGCAATTTAACTTTAGATTATTTCTACATTTCCCGCTTTAATGATCGCCGATACTGTTTCTTCGGCGAGGTCGTCGTATCTTATCTTTTCCATTCCTCTGAGATATGTTTCCATATATTCGCCAAAAGGTTTCCAGAGTTTTTCATCGATTATTTTCATTCCTTGATATACTGCCGGAATATTCGCAACCTGAGCTGCGTTGCAGTCTACGTCAAGGCCACACATTGCTGTTATTGAAACCAATTTGTTAAAGTCGTTTTCACAGAAATAAAGAGCGATAACCTCTATTGCAGCATTGGGGTAAGCATGTATCCAACAGTACTCTTTATATTTATCATCGCAATCAAGCCATGCATTACGCCAGTTTCCATATTTTTCACATGTGCTCCACGCATATTCGACAACATTGCGATATTCAGAATCTTCAGGCATCATATCAATTGCCATTCTGCAAATCTTTTTAAGATCGCTTTCAACAAAGCCCAAAGATACCATTACAGCATTAAAGACTTCTCCAAGAATTCCGTTATTTGCATGAGAAATTGTGGCATCTTTCCACGCTAACTCGGCAGCAAGTTCCGGGTTTGCGGGAGCAACCATTCCGCATACTCCGCCTCTCATTTGTGCGCCGATAAACTCAGAGAAAGGATTCTTATATGTTCCGCTTTCGGGTGGATAGATTCCGTTTTTAATATTGTTTAATGCGATCAGTTCAGCAGTATATCCGTTCGGTATTCTTGCAGCCCACATCTCTGCAATGTCATCGGCCTTTACATCATTGCCCGCCTTGATAAACTCTTCAAGAAATACCAATTCAAAGGTCAGGTCATCGTTATACATCTCAGGCATTTTTGTATAACCGTCCACCCAGCCATATACATTTTCTATGTTTATCGTATGGTAACCTTCCAGAGGAGTTCCGACCGCACCGGCACATACCTGAGCCATCCAGCCTGCATATATTCTGTCATAGAGTTCTTCTCTGGATATTTTAAGCTTATCGTATTTAGGGAATTTTACGCTGTTTTTATACTGTTCAAACGATTCATATTGAGCATATGACCAGTAGGGATGAGAGGGGATTTTAGGGGCATTATGAAGAGCTCTGAACAGTCTGCATGTTATTCTATATAAACCAATCTCATTATTTCTTGCAAGATCATAGAGTCCTTCAGCAAGAAGTTTTTCTGCTTCGGAAACATCGTATCCCATATTGCCTTTATCCTGGACCATATAAGCAAGATTAAACAGATTAGTCCTTGCTTCTTCGTGAAGGCTATGCCATAGCGCTTTCATTTTGTCCAAGTCTCGGGCACCTTCATCTATTATTGCATCAAAAGGCACTCTTTTTGCTCTCTCTGGAAAAGGAATCATTTTTTCGACTATTTCTCTGGTATATTCCCATGCTTTTTTATGTCCCTGCATAAAAGACCTCCATAAAAGTTTATTTATTAAATTTTATCATAAGAACTTTTATATAGCCAATATATTAAAGCATCTATCAAAAAATGCAGCTTAGTTTTTTAAAGTCATCTGCTCAAATAACTCTTTCTGATTATTGACACTATTATGGTTACTACATACACAATTAAAGCAAAAATAAAAACTGTGTTGTTGACTCCGTCTTTCATATTAATACCGACCAAAATTGGAATTATTATTAAAAACGGTGTACATAGAAGACTGTATAAAGCACTATAAATTACAGTATTTTTTCCTGTAGAAAAAGTAATACATGCAACATTTGAACTAATAGCTATACCTTTCTCAACAAAACCTATTAATGAGAATATTATCATTCCCATCACATAAGTTCTCATAAAAACAGCTATTATAGTAAGAGCTATTCCGAAAACACAGGAAATTTTCAATGTATTATTTGGGCCGAGCTTGTCACAAATGAAACCCATTATCTTAGAACTTATTATTGCCGATAACAACATAATGGTGGTCATAGTTCCCACGGTATTAATAGAGGCATCCGGCATTGAGCCAACCTTGACAATATAGTAGGGTATCGAAAATTCACTTGCGCTTATGATTATTCTGATTATTAAAAACTCTTTGAATTTTTTGTTTTCTTTAAGAATTTCTTTCATCAAAGGGAATAGTTCGCTATATTTCAGTTTTTTTGAATTACCTTCCTCTTTTACCTCTTTTAGTCCAAAAGAAACAACAGCTGTTGCAGTTAGTGCAAACAATAAACCTGCTAAAAAAGAATTTCTATAATTTTGTGGGAAACTAAATTTCCCCAAACTATAGTTTAAAAATCTTGCAGCCAGCACGCCTGATATCGCACCCATAAGCATATAAGATCCGAAAAATTTACCAACGTCACGATGTATACTTACAGAAATCAACTGTGAAAACATGGGGTTAGACATTCCTAAAGAAATCGCGGTAATAGCATACGAAATAAAGAATAATGTGAGGGCAATATTTGGATTATATGAAAGGGCATAAGTAGAAAGATATATAAGGAAAAAACCCACTCTTTGCAAAAACATAATTAGGATTGATGTACGTTTTGTGCTTTTTGCATTGACTCCAATCACACATGACAGTATTCCTGCTGGATATGATAAGCCGTAATATATGATGGAAATCAAGCCCAAATATATAGCTTTATTTGAAATTAAAGAAATATACGTTGGTAAAACTGTTGTTTGCGAGAATAGTGTAATTGCAAACATAAATAAGAAGCCCTCTGCCATCAAGGTGAGGTAATTTCTTCTATAATACTTTTCTTTTAAAATCATAGAATTACTGATAATTAACTCCTTAAAAAATTTGGAATATGCCGGAT
>JAAYPU010000345.1 GCA_012519645.1 Clostridiales bacterium
ACATTTGCATTATACGTATAAAAACCCTCTATGTGGAAAAAATGATACTATCTATTGTTTCCAATATCAGAGGTGAAATATGAGCAGAGAAATTAAATTAAGAATGCTGTTATTGCTGATGCTGGCTGTATTAGTATATTTTTTCTCAATAAATATAAACAATAATAAAGCGCAGTCTTCTTATAAGGACAAAATGATAAGATTGCATGTTATTGCCAATAGTGACTCTGAGGAAGACCAAGAGCTAAAGCTTAAAGTAAGAGATGAGATCATCCACATTCTCAATCAAGAGCTTATTGCCTGTAAAGCAGTTGAAGAATCAAAGAGGATTATACAAAACAATCTTAAGAACATTGAGGATACAGCACAAAGAACATTGATAAATAATGGATATGTATATCCTGTACAGGCACAATTAGGCATGACATGGATACCGCAAAAAAAATATGGCAAGCTCATACTGCCCGCAGGAGAGTATGAAGCCTTAAACATAGTTATCGGTGAAGGAAAGGGGCAAAATTGGTGGTGCGTATTATTTCCTCCTTTATGCTTGATTAACAATAATGAAGAAAATACAGATATGATGGAATCATTATCACAGTATTTAACGGAAGAAGAATTCCAATTACTTATAGATGAAACAAATGGAAGCGGGCCGGTATTGCAGTTAAAATCATTGACACTGGAAAAAGCTGATGAGCTGAAGGCGGATATCAAAAAAATAATTACAAAAATAAGTAAAACGACAGCGTCCGTATATTAGGAGGTATTCAATGAAAAAAGTTTCGTTTGTATCTTTAACTTCAGTAATAGTTCTTTTAATTATTGTTGTTCTTAATTCAGCATATATATTTCAGTATGTTTTTGCACAAGAATCATTATATTGGGGATCCAGAGGAGATCGTGTAAAAGAAGTTCAAACGCGACTAATTAATTGGGGATATATGGATGGATGGGCTGACGGAGTTTTTGGGCAATTAACATATGATGGAGTAGTTAAATTTCAGAAACGACATGGATTAAAGGCTGATGGTGTTGTAGGACCGCAGACTTTTAATGCTTTGGGTATGTCAGCAGGAGCTCCGAAAAAAACCGGTACTACCGGCGGAGGAGCAGCCAGACATGATGAAAAGATTTTACTGGCGCAAGCTATTACTGGAGAGGCAAGAGGAGAACCTTATCTCGGGCAGGTAGCTGTTGGAGCAGTTATATTAAACAGAGTCAGAAGCCCTTCTTTCCCTAACACAATTCCGGGAGTGATTTATCAACCGGGTGCTTTTACTGCAGTAGTAGACGGTCAAATAAATTTGGCACCTACCCAGTCTTGTATAAAAGCAGCGGAGGATGCTCTTAACGGATGGGACCCTACGAGCGGATGTCTTTACTATTGGAACCCTGCGACAGCAACCAGCAAATGGATTTGGTCAAGAACCGTCGTAACGGTAATAGGAAAACATTATTTTGGAAACTAAATAAGGTCTTCGGTCTCAGGAAGATCTCAGATCTCAGGTCTCGGGTATCAGGTGATGCATTGCATCAGTGTATAGAGGATGGAGTATAGAGTATGAAGCAGGTCTCAGGTCTCTGGTTTCAGGTTTCATAAAAGTGATTAGTGATTAGTGATTAGGGTACTCTGTCCGAGGTCCGGAGTCCGATGATGCTTCGCATCAGTTTATGGAGTATAGAGTATGGATGTCATTGCGAGCGCAGCGTGGCAATCTTTACAAGATAATAGATAATAAATAACAGATAACAGTTAATGAAAGAATTTGACAAAGTCAAATTCTAACCTAACCTATTATCTCTTATCTTTTATTTCTTATCTAATTTAGAAAGTGAGCTTGCATATGAAAAGATACTTAATTATTATTGTCATAGTTGTCCTTCTTATTGCCCTAATTGGTACAGGTACGTGGGGATATATGCAGTACCAGGACAAAGAAAACTATTATAAGTTTATCGATAATCAAGTAAGTGAAAGATATTATGAGCTTGTGGGGAGCGTAGAGACTATTACAGCAGAGCTTTCTAAACTTATGGTATCCAACCAGACGAAAGAAAACATTGTTATCTATTCGAAAATATGGCAAAACGCTTACAATGCAGAAGAAAACATGGCGCAGATCCCTATAGATCATCAGACGCTTTCCAAATCGGATAAATTTTTAAACCAGCTGGGAGATTATACCTTTGCTATGGCTCAAAAAAGTATAAAAGGTGAAAAACTATCTCAAGAAGATGTAAATAATCTGCAAAAACTTTATGAATATGCGCTGGATCTAACTTCAATGCTGAG
>JAAYPU010000346.1 GCA_012519645.1 Clostridiales bacterium
GCGGAAGAAGCACAGAAAATAGCCGGTTAACGGCAAAGGCAGACAGCGGAATCTGCTGCCTGCCTTCTCCCTTAAATACCACGGTTCAAATTGTGTCCCTATGGACACGCGCCTAAATCAAACCCCGTTTTTTTTGCGAATTGCTGGTTACTATTTTTTTATGCATTTTTTTAAAAACCGGTTGACAAAATAAATTATTAGTTATATGGTTAATTATATAAGTAATTAACCATATAACTAATGGTGGTGAGAAGCATGCAGCTCGATTTTGATAATAATAAACCTATATTTCTTCAACTGGCAGAGACTATTGAAGATGATATTCTTAAAGGTATTTTTGAAGAAGACACGCAGATTCCTTCAACAACTGAAATTTCAATCAGTTTTAAAATAAATCCGGCAACGGCAGGAAAAGGTGTCAATATTCTTGTAGACGAAGGCATCTTATATAAAAAGAGAGGTGTAGGTATGTTTGTATCTGTGCATGCCAAAGAAAAAATATTAGATAAACGAAAAAAGGCATTCTTTGATAACTATATTCACACATTATTAAACGAAGCCGAAAAATTAAATATTACAAAAAAAGAAATTATAGAAATGATAGAAAGGAGTTTTAGTAAATGAGCAAAATCAAAATAAAAAATCTAACAAAATACTACGGTAAAAATCTGGCCATCGATGATATATCTCTGGAAATTACGGAAAACAAAATATATGGGCTATTAGGCAGAAACGGCGCCGGAAAAACCACTTTGCTCAATCTTATAACAAATAAGTTGTTTCCGACAAATGGCGAGATTTTAATAGACTCTGAAAATATTTTTGAAAACGAAAGAGTTCTCTCTCAAATCTATTATATGTCAGAGAAAAATCTATATCCTGAAACTATGAAAGTAAAAGAAATTATCAAATGGACAAAAGATTTTTATCCAAACTTTGATTTAGATTATGCATATAAATTATCAGACAAATTCAACTTGAATCTGAAAAGTAAGTTCAAAGCACTATCCACGGGATATGCCTCAATTTTCAAGATAATACTCACTCTATCCTCCAGAGCCCCAATCCTTCTTTTTGATGAGCCGATTTTAGGTCTGGATGCCAATCATAGAGATATGTTTTATAAAGAGCTTATCAATTACTACAGCGTGACACCAACGACTGTAATTATATCTACTCATCTTATAGAAGAGGTCTCAGATATTATTGAAGAAGTCCTGATAATAAAAGACGGTAAATTAATTCTTTCTGATACAACAGAAAATATTTTATTCTCAGGATATACCGTCTCGGGCAAAGCTGAAGATGTCGACGCTTTTAATAAAGATAAAAAAGTAATTGGCGAGGATAATATAGGAAAATTTAAATCGGCCTATATTCTCGGACCTATTCCTTCAAAAGAAGACCCTTACTTGAATGCAAGCAATCTTGAGATATCAAAATTGGATTTGCAAAAAATGTTTATTCAGCTTACAAATTCATAGGAGGTTACATTTATGAAAACTATTCAAATAGTAAAATATCAAATCCAACAGGCTAAAATTGCCTTAATGATTTATTATGCCATTATATTCGTAATAGCAATCATGCTGGTTTCTACTATGTCGAGAGCTGGCTTGAAAGCATCTGAAAATGTTTATTTAGGAGGACTTGATTTTGCTTCGATGATTTTTATCCTTGTATTAGGTTTAACCAGTTTTAAGGAGAGCTATTATTTCATGCAGGCCAATAATATTACCAGAAAAGGATTTTACAAAGGGCATCTCTTAAGTATATTTTCAATTGCAGCTTTTATGTCCTTTTTAGATATTATAATTAATTTAATATTGAATACTTTCTCCGAGTACAATACAGTATTTTCTCAAATATACTTAAGGAACAATTCAATGACAGTATCTACAGCCTTTATGAATTTTATTTGGTCATTTTCATTACTTACGCTAATAGCAATGATAGGATATTTTATAGCCATTGTATACTATCGTAGTAATACTGTCATGAAAATAGTGGTCTCCGTTGCACCGTTTGTTCTTATAAATGTATTGGGATACCTTAATAGTATTACCGACGGTGCTATCGGTAATGCCGTTAATTATTTTAATACTTGGATGTGGGGCTTACAAAACGGATATCATCCGTACTTTGCTTCGATCAATATTTTTGCTGCCTTTATAATTTTCGGTGTTTTCAGTTACTTGCTAATAAGAAAAGCACCTATAAAATAATTATCAATATAAAAATTGGTTAGCTTAAATAATAAAAAATTGCTTCCTGTTCCTCTTTATCGGGTATATAATGAAAAAAGAAACATACTGTTATATTACTTTCTATGATAATTAATAAACTTGGAGGAAAGAAACTATGCAATTTTGGTTTATCCTGTCATTAGTTTTTGCAGTATTGATCGCACTATTTGCTGTTCTGAATTCTGATGAAGTGACTCTTAATCTTGTTATTACAACATTGTCCACGCGTCAGTCAGTTATTATTTTAGCATCTGCAGCCATAGGTGCAATTATAGCCTCTTTTATCGGAATGTTCAGGACATTAAAATCTTCCTTAAAAATAAGAGATTTAAACCATCAGATAAAGGAATTACAACAAAATTTGGAAAAACTCAAAACTGAGAATGAAGCATTAACTGAAAAAACCAACACAGAAACAGAAGCCCCTGCTATGAAAGATACTAACGAAGAGAAAAATTCAGAAAATGAAATATAAAGAAACAACACAACATTTTACTGTTGTGTTATTTCTTTTTTACAGATCCATTTATTGACTTTACTGCCCTTGATTTTGAGACATCTGTTGATTTTGTTTGTTTTGCTGATTTTGATTTTGCTGTCCTTGCTTACCTTGCCAATTCATTACCATTTGCGGTATTTTATCTACTAACTGCTTAGTACTCCCTGTCTTGTCTATTGGCAGCATAGATACCTCTTCCTTATCCACTACAATAACAGCCTCTGTGTTAAGCTTAGCACCCATTCCAATCGCTCCTCCGGAAGTCGGACTGCTTTGCTGGCTTTTATTCATGCCAGGACTTCCGCTTCCATAACCTAATGTTACAGAGACTACAGGGATAAATGTTTTGTTTCCATGTGTTATTGGTTTTCCCAACACTCCGTCTTTTTGTGTAAAATCCTCAAGATTTGTAAAAAGCGAATTCACATTTTGAGTTAAATTATTTTGGTCCATATATTCACTCCTTTACATTTTATTATTAACCTCTCATGATTTGAGCAAGAGCAGAACCAATATGAATCTTTGCAGTTCCTTTTACATGAATAAATGGTTCTGAAACCATAAAATCAGGATGTTGATCTATTGATGTGACATTTGGCCAACCTTCAATCATATGAATAGCTCCGCTTGCTATCCCTGTTTCATACGGATCATTAAATCCATATTCCGTCTCTATATGAACATCCTTTATTGCCGAAATACTCTTCTTTACATTAAACCGCGACTCTTTTTTTTGAGATTTAAATACATTATCATATACTTTTTTATTTAAGAGAAATACTTTATATTTAGGTCTCATTTCTTCTAAATGAATTACCACCTTCAGCAAAGGATCAAACCACAGTAAAGTAATTTGTAAATACTCATTGTCAGAATTGAATTCAAATTGAATCTGCACAGCCTTAATAAGCATTAATATAATTAATACTGTAAAAAGTAATATCAAAAGCCAAAACCAAATCAATTTGAATCCCTCCGAAAGTAAATTTTCAAAATTAGTATAACCAACTATAAAAATTTTATCGCTTTTTTAAATACCAAATTTTACAAAAAAAATTTTGCCTTTTCTGGCAAAATTTAAAGATTTATGATTTATGATTGATCACCAATCACTAATTACTAATTACTAATCACTTTTCCTGTAACCTGACACCTTAAACCTGAGACCTGAGACCTGAGACCTGAGACCTGAGACCTGAGACCTGAGACCTGAGACCTATTCATACTTTTAATTCTTAATTCTTAATTTGAGGAAATTTCATTTATGAAATTTCCTCACGTATTACTACTTCATCCACACCATCTGTCTCTACAAATCGGACATCTACTATTTCAGCCCGTGATGTAGGTACATTTTTGCCGACAAAATCAGGCCTTATCGGCAGCTCCTTGTGTCCTCTGTCAACAAGCACTGCGAGCAAAATAGACCCAGGCCTTCCGTAATCAATAATAGCATCCATTGCAGCTCTTACAGTTCTTCCAGTATAAATAACATCATCAACTAACACA
Organism: Clostridiales bacterium; assembly: GCA_012519645.1. GTDB lineage: Bacteria > Bacillota > Clostridia > Peptostreptococcales > JAAYPU01 > JAAYPU01. The sequence goes on from JAAYPU010000346.1 coordinate 4,255, forward strand.
ATAACTTTGCCGTTAATATCAGCATTAGTAATAGTATTCTCTGCAATAGGATTACCTTCTATTCTATCTATATCATCGCGATACATGGTAATATCCAAAACACCTATCGGTAGCTCCACGCCTTCAATTTCTTTTATCTTTACTGCTATTCTTTCAGCCATCGTGACTCCTCTGGTTTTAATTCCTATTATAGCAAGATCCTTTGTTCCTTTATTTCTCTCAAGAATTTCATGAGATATCCGAGTTATGGCACGCCCGACAGCCTGCTCATCCATTATTTTTGCTTTGATCTTCAAATATCTTCACCCGCTTTACCTTTAATTTTTCTGACAGCATCATTAAAGTGCTTTGGCAAATCACATTCAAACTCCATTAAATCTCCGGTTCTTGGATGAATAAATCCAAGAATTTTTGCATGTAATATCTGACCTTCAATGTTATACTTAGTTTTCTTTGGTCCATACAACATATCCCCAAGTAAGGGATGATGAATATAAGCCATATGTACTCTAATTTGATGTGTTCTCCCTGTCTCCAATCGTGCTTCTATATATGTGAAATTTTCGAACCTTTGCCTAACCACATAGTGCGTTACAGCGTTTCTGGAGTTTATATCTGTCACAGCCATTTTTAGCCGGTTCGTTGGATGCCTCCCTATAGGTAAATCGACTGTTCCTGAGTCATCCTTTATATTGCCGTATGTAATCGCATGATACACACGCTTAATGCTGTGCTCCTTAAATTGCTCCGCTAACGAAGCATGGGCTCTGTCATTTTTTGCTGCAACCAATAAACCGCTTGTATCTTTGTCGATACGATGTACGATCCCAGGTCGTATAACTCCGTTTATAGAAGATAAATTCTTGCAGTGATATAAAAGTGCATTTACCATGGTACCGGTATAATTGCCTGCTGCCGGATGTACCACCATTCCCTTTGGTTTATTTACTACAACAACATCCTCGTCCTCATAATAAATATCCAAAGGAATATCTTCAGGTATAATCTCAAGTTCCACAGGTTTTGGTATTTTTATCTCTATTTTATCTTCTCTTTTTACTTTATATTTTTTAGACAGTTCAATCTTTCCGTTAATGCAAACATTGCCCATCTCAATGATTTTCTGAATATAGCTCCTTGAAAAATCCTCCATATTGGAAGATAAAAAAACATCTAATCGAGTTCCCTCTTCATCCTTTTCAGTTAAAAAATCATAGACATCAATATCATACATCTTCTATAAACCTTTTCGCTGCTTCCTTGGTTCAATCCATAATATGTATAAGATAAGCAAAAATGAGCCGCAAACGATACTCGAATCCGCAATATTAAAAACCGGCCAGATCCTAAAATCCAGAAAATCCACAACATACCCGAGCCTTATACGATCGATCAGGTTTCCTATTGCTCCGCCTGTTATTAAACTCAGGCTTAACAATAGCACTTTATCAAACCTTTTATAATATCTGATAATGACACAGATGAGAATTGCTATTGTAACGCTCCCAATTGCAATAAAAAAATATCTTTGATTTTGCAATATGCTGAATGAAGCGCCAAAATTTTGTGCATATGTGATATGGAATATATTATTTATTATTGGAATGGATTCATGCAAAAGCATATTCGCAGTAACGACGTATTTTATAGCTTGATCCGATAGAATTATTAATATGATTAAAATAAAGTACATTTTTCACCCCATAATGTTTTAAAATGAATCGTCAAAAAGCTCATTGTTGATTCCATTGAATCTATCCAGTTCAGACTCAAGTAATGTCTTGTAACGAGTTACAAATATATTGATTCTGTTTTTAGCTTCTTCATATTCTTGAAATACTTTTTCAGTGGATGCCTGAGCTTCTTTTATGATTCTGTCCGCATCCAGTTCCGCATTCTTTATCAATAACTCTGCCCTCTTTTCAGCGCTGGCAGAAATATCATTCATTAATTGTTTAGCCATATTAATAGTATCCTGTATGGATTCCTTCTGCTCTTTGTATGCCTCTAATTCTTTTGTCAAGTCGTTTATTTTTTCCTTTAGAATATGATTTTCTTCAATAAGTTTTTCATAATCTACGGTTAATAAGTCCAAAAAACGATCTACTTCTTCTTCTTTATATCCGCGCATACCTTTTGGGAACTCTTTATTTTGAATATCTAATGGTGTAATCATAATCATCATCCTTTCAAGATTGATTATATAATCCTTTTAATTACAATTTTAATTCTGTCTTTTTTAGTAATACCTTCTACTTTTTCAAGTATCATTCGTCCTTTTCCTCTGATAGAAATCAAATCTCCTTCTTTCACTAAATAAGAGGGACTTATGATTTCCTTATGATTGATTTTAAGCTTGCCGGATTGAATATATCTCACCGCATGGCTTCTGGACTCTCCCAATCCTGAACTTATAACAGCATCTGCTCTCAAAGATGCAACGGTTGTATTAATTGTTTTACTTTTCTGTTTGAGAGTATTCAACAAATCAAAGCTTATTTCCTGACAGGACACTGTATCTTTACCTATTTTATCTAAAAACAGAGATATGTATTCGGCAGTCTCTTTATAAAGTACTATATCGGCGCTATTTCCATCAATGAGGATATCACCTATCTTATCTCTCCTTAAACCTAACCCTAAAATACTCCCCAGAACATCTTTATGCTCTAAAACTGTGGTTTTAGACAGTGATACAATACGTATTGCTTTTAATGGTATTTCTATATCTTCAGGATCCACAAATTCAGGATATATGACAAAAATTTTTCTTTCCGCATTTTCAAATCCTCCATATTCAAAAAAACAAATGCCATCAAAACTGTTAATAATAGCAGCACCTATTTCCAACTGATATGGGTTTTGAAAATCAGTAAAGCAAACTGCACCTCTTTTTTGAGCTGTAATTATTTTACCTTTGATCTTATCATAGATTTCTTTTTCTTCAGGTGAATTTAGTAAATTATGATGTGACATTTAAATACCTATATATAACATACTGATGATTCTAATTATGATATTCCTAATAACTGACAATGCAAAAATAGCAAGTATAGGCGAGAAATCAATGCCATATCTCCCTCCGCCTACTCTATATATAAGATTCCTGAACGGCGCCAAAACAGGCTCCGTTATTTGCACCAGTATCATATAGTACTTGTTATAAGGATTTCGTATTACCCACGATAGGATAATCCTTGCTATGATCAGGTAATACATAATCTCAAAAAGCAAATCTATTGCTCTAATAATAGTCCACATAACATGCCTCTCTTATCTTCTCCATGGGTTAAAATCATTATTATTCAAATGATTTTCAATATTTCCTGCTATGTCCACATTTTCCGGAGCAAATAAAAATATATTATTTGCAACCTTCTGAACATTTCCATCCAATGCATAAACTGCACCGCTAATAAAATCAAAAACCTTACGTGCTAAATCACTATCCAGCTTTTCCAAATTTAATATGATAGGTTTTCTATTTTTAAGATGATCCACTATTTTAGGGCATTCATCAAAGCTTTTAGGTTCAAGTAGAATCAGCTTCATTTGGTTTCTCGTTGCTTGAAAATTGATGACTCTATTATCCTTAACCTCACGTGCCGGTGGAGCAGCTGGTGCAGGAACATATTCTCTTCCTGTTCTTCTTCTTTCCTTAGGAGCTTCTTCAATTTCTTCACCCTCTAGTCCAACCAATAATTTTACTTTGTCAAAAAAGCCTTCTCCCACAATATTCCCTCCATCTAAATATAATTTCTCGATCCAAAAATTGCTGTTCCAATACGAATCATATTTGCTCCTTCTTCAATTGCAACCTCAAAATCGTTAGTCATACCCATAGATAAAAATTTCATGTCTATGTTTTTTAAAGGGCTTGATTTATATGTATCAAAAATTTGCTTCATACGGTGAAAAAATATTCTTACATCCTCAGGATTTTCAACATATGGGGCTACTGTCATCAATCCCTTAATGATAATATTGTCGTATTTTTCAACCTGCATCAGAAAAGAAGCTAAATCTTCGGTTTTGATCCCGAATTTGCTCTCCTCCTCTGCTACATTAACCTGAATAAGCACATTCATTTTGAGGTTATGCTGCTTTGCCCTTCTATCGATTTCTTGAACTAACTTAATACTATCCACAGAGTGAATCATATCTACCTTATCTATAATATATTTTACTTTGTTTGTTTGAAGATGTCCAATCATATGCCATTTTACCGGAAGAACTTTATCATACTTGTCTAAAATCTCCTGAACCTTATTTTCACCAATATTTCCAATCCCTCCCCGTATAGCTTCATTTATTTCATCTGGGTTTCTGGTCTTTGTAACACCGATCAAAATAATATCTTCTCTGGAAATGCCTGCTTTCTGGCAAATATGCTCTATTCTGTTATTAATAATTTCAATATTATTGTTTATTATTGACTCCATACTATTAGTGATGCTCCTCATGACTTAATCTTTTTATTAGCATTTCTCAATATCTCATCATATAAATCAATGGTTTTTATTTTTTCAGAACCATTCTCTTTTTGAATATAATAATAACCGCTTTCCACAATAGTCTTTTTGTCATCCGACCCTACGATTTTAATAGGCCTGAAGGTGTGCTGCCCGTCAATATCAATAATATAGACGCCAGCTTGTCCATCCTTTTCAACAATACTGTCATTATCAATGGAAAGGCCCTCATAATTTGCAACAATAATTTCAGTATCAATTTTGCGAAGTTTCCAAAATTCAGGATAATAATGATCTAATTGAATAATTACTAAATTTTCATTTTCATTATCTTTTATAATATCATAAATTATACCTTCCGTCTGCTTATATGGTAAATTTAAATACACTGTATTACCCTTTTTATAATTATTTATTCGATTATTATTTACCCATGTTACAACATACCATTCTGAGCTGTTGATTATTTTAAATAAAGGCTCATTTGCAAATGTTTTTTCTCTGTATATATCCTGTGCCTCTACATCCATTTTAGCTAAAGCATCTTTTTTTAATAAATACATACTAAGTGGTGTGAATTCTGATTCATAACCATCAATATAATAGCTTATAACTCCTGAATTATTTGTTTTAAAAGACACTACAGATTGATCGATTATATTTTGAAGCTGACCACGTTCTGCTTCCAGATTTTCTATACTGCTGCTATTCAGACCTGTATTTTTTAATATAATATCCTTTTTATCTGTCAGTCTGTCGATTTTATCACTTATCTTTCTGACCTCTGAAAGATTCCCATCATCTTTCGCAATACGGATATCATTTATATAAACTTTTATTTGCGCTTCTATTTTTTCAATATCATTTTCAAATATACTTCCACCGCTATTAATGCTTTCGATTCTTTGATTTATTACCTCAAGCTTACTCTCAGTCTTTGGGTCGATTGGCTGGATATTTACGCGAAGAATTTCGCTTCCTTTTTTCACATTCTCTCCGTCCGAAACATTATAATGAATTTCTCCGCCTATATTTGAAAACACCACAGATTCATCGCGTATGACATATCCTTCTATGTTATCAATGATTTGTATGGTATCGTAGGTCGCTATTCGTGTTCGTTGAAAAGTATCTCCAAAATTCGGAACAAAATATATGAGTACGAACAATATTATCACAGAGGCTGCAAACAATGTAACTGCAAACTTTTTAATTTTTTTAGATTTTTTTTTGACCATATCAACCATCCCACTTATTAAATTGACATTATTAAATATTCTTTTTCTCTTTCATTTTTCCCTTCTTAAAATAGAAGTATCATTAAAAAAAAGCAGACTACAACAGTAGTCTATATACTTTTTAAAAATTTTCCGTATTTACTTATTATTTTTATTTTTTTAATCACATTGGTACCGATCTCCAATAGCTGATTATCGTTTGCAGCTACAACGATGGTTTTTTTTCGTGTATTGGCTCCAATTACCAATCCCTTCACAGTACTCAGATTTTTTTTGTATATTTTGATTTCATCCCCTGCCATAATCTGTAGATTTCCCATAATGAACAATTTGGAATCTACTTTATCCAAATCATCTTGAGATACGTACTTATTATGAATAACCACCATATTATTTGAAAGATAGATTTTCTCTTTTATTATAACAGCAATATACCCAAGACTACTGGCAGCGAAAAGAACTATCAACAGTATAATTAAATCTTCTAAAAGCATCATATCTCTCCGAATAATATATTTTGTATATTTATTATACATTCTTCTTCGAAGTTATTTCAACCATTTATATTATTATGCAAATAAAATTTCCCTTACCGTCATTCACTATTTTTTGAAGTGTTTTTTGCATCTTTACTCGCACATTATATGGCATCCCCACAAGTTTGCTTTGCATTTGTTCACTGACAACCTCATTTAAAGACTTTCCAAATATATTTGTAGTCCAAATTCTGGATGGATCCGTTTCAAACTCTTCTAATAAATACTTCGTCAAATCTTCACTTTGCTTTTCACTGCCTACAATGGGTGCAACTTCAGTAAAAATATCCGTTCTGATAATATGCAATGACGGCGCTTTTGCTCTCAGTCTGACACCAAACCTGCTGCCTTGTCTAAATATTTCGGGGTCTTCCAATTCCATATTGGAGAAATCCGGAGGCACCATGCCATATCCTGTTTCTTTCACTTCATTAAGAGCTTCTTTAATTTTATCATATTCCTTCTTGGCATAAGCAAAACTTTTTATCATTTCAAAGAACTGGTAATCGCCTTTTACCTCGTAACCTGTTATTTCTTCCAGAACCTGATAGAAAAGATCTTCTCTTGTATCTATACCTACATCTATTATTCCGGAACCGAGATTAACAGCTTTAATATTGCTTTCTTTAATAATTTCCATTTCTTTAAATTGCACAACACTCTCTTGAACATCTCTTATATTATTTATTGAATAACTCCAGTCTTTGATCCTCTCTATAAGCTTTTCCTTGATCCAGTGTTCTTTACTTAAGCCGTCTATCCAGCCGGGAAGCCTGAAATTGATTTGACTTACCGGGAATTGGAATAAGATACTTTCCAAAATATTATTTACCGTATTAATATTCATTCTGGCACAATTTGCAGCTATAACCGGAACTCCGTATTTTTCTTCTATATCTTTCTTTAACTCAATAGCTCTTTCAGACTCAGGAAATATGGAATTTAATACAACGATAAATGGTTTGTTCAAATCCTTAAGTTCTTTTATAACTCTGTCTTCTGCCTGTATATAATTATTCCTTTCTATTTCCGCTATGGAGCCATCTGTGGTAATTACAAGCCCAATAGTAGAATGATCTGAAATAACCTTTCTAGTTCCGATTTCAGCAGCTTCTTCAAATGGAATATGCGTTGGAGACCAGGGTGTGCTCACCATTCTTGGTTTACCATCCTCCATATGTCCTATAGCACCCGGAACCATATATCCCACGCAATCTACAAGCCTTACCTTCAATTTAGAATTTTCAGCAAGGGTTATTTCTACCGCCTCATTTGGTACAAATTTAGGCTCTGTTGTCATTATTGTTTTTCCTGCCCCACTTTGAGGCACCTCATCCTTTACCCTTTCTTTTACATATACATTTTCTACATTTGGAATAACCATAAGATCCATAAATCTTTTTATAAATGTAGACTTCCCTGTGCGAACAGGTCCTACTACTCCTATGTATATATCACCTTGGGTTCTCTCAGCAATACTTTCATATATGTTCAGGTGGTCCATTCTTTCCCTCCTTTTTGAATGTTGTTTTAACATTACATCTATATGAACAAGTACATCGTAATATTCTAAAAAACCAACAAAAAAGTCGTCCTTTAGGACAACTTTTTCTACTAAAAATTATAACTGAAAACTTATTTATTTATCGATTATCTCAATAATTATTCATTATTCATTTGAGGAAATTTCATTTATGAATTTTCCTCACCGTTTCCAACACATATCAACCGCAGTTTCTTCCATCTCGTGCTTTTTTTGGCGTGTCATCAGATTTACAACTGCAGCTCTTATGTCCCCTCCTTCATTTAGGAAACGATACAGCTCACTTGTGATAGGCATTTCCACATTGTATTTTTTTGAAAGCTGATAAGCTGCATCAACAGCATAAATGCCTTCTACAACCATTCCTATTTTTTCAACAGCTTTCTGAGGATCCATACCTTGACCTATGAGTATCCCGCATCGTCTGTTTCTGCTATGCATACTTGTACA
>JAAYPU010000347.1 GCA_012519645.1 Clostridiales bacterium
ATCTGACAAAGTACTTAAATGCGACATTAAATCAATATCAGATTTTTTCGAAAGTTGTACAGTATTTGTTTACAGCGACCGATTTGCTATCGACTGGCAATATAACTACTTAACAAACATATTGAGAAAGGAAGGATAACATGAAAAACAAACAAGAATTGATTGATTATATAGCCCATCAAACCAATATAACACTTAAAAATGACCCTGACAGCGTTTTGAACAGCAAACGGAAAATTTTATATACAACAATCACTAGAAATAACCGCAACACCGTTTTAAGCCTACTAACTAAAAAAGGTATACGTTATGAAAACCACATACAAGACAATTATTTTATATATATTTGATCTAAAAGAAAAGAGGGGATATCCCCTCTTTATTATGCAACCTTTTCAAGCTTCTCTATTACTTCCTTATCTACTGTATCATCAACATACTTATTATCGCAGAATGAAAAATCTTCAGGAACAATAGAAAATTGTTGAAGCTTCAAAGTTGAACAGAACCAAGAACAGCCTGCTTCTATAAGCATTTTTCTATGTCTATAATATGTAGGTTTTGACATAGTATTTTTAGTTCTTTCCTCTCCAAATTGTACTATTTGTGCCCAAGTAGAATACAAACTATTACCTTGTCGGAATCCGTAAACATTATGCAACCTCTCTAATACCAAGTCAGACCGTCTAACTATATCCATATTGTCACCATCCTCTTTCATAAGCTTAAAAAGCTCATTGTCGGATATTTCATGAAGTAATTTATCGTCAATATCCTTTATTAAAACCACTTCTTTGCAGAAAATATCCTTTAGCTTTCTAGCTTTAATTTCACATTCAAACCTTATTATCCTATATGACCGTTCAAGAACTTTATCAAATTTCATCTTCATTATTACTAATCTATGTAAAAGCAAATCTGCTTTATCTTTACCAGTATTTAAGTCTATTTGCTTATTCATATATTTCATTATACGCTTGTAATCGTGTTTTTCAAATTCTGGACCTTTCCAATATAACTTTACAGTAGTTGTAGAACCTGAAAAATAAACGCATGTATTATATAATATCGGCTTTCTTCTTGTATAATAAGCATTTTTCAGATTATTAAAAATCTTCTTACATATAGACTTATTATTAAAAACAAATATCTTAGCTACATCTACTCTTTTTAACTCCCATAAATCATATGAAGGTAACTTGCACATTAAACAATCTTCAAGAAATTTTACTAGATACTTTACAGACTTTTTTAAATCTGTTGGCCCACCGTAACAATTATGATTCATAAGCAATTTATGCAAACTACATTCCACTATCAAATGCCAATCAGTTTCAACTCTTACAGGTGTTAAGGTGTCTTCTTTTACCCATTCTGTATTATCTACTTTTAACCTGATCCTATAATCATAACTACCTTCTAATTCCCCAGCTGTAAAGCTATATAGTAATTCTCCAGTAAAAATATCAATACCTTCTGAAATCCTGCAAAAATTCAATGCCCTTTCAACTGTATCTTTATCTATAAACGGACTTTTTATTATTACCGTATCGTACATATTGCACCTCTTTATTTTTGTATTTTTTAATATACATAGTCTCGCTCATGAGACTCTCGTCGGGTGTTACTTAGACCCGACGTTTTTTATCTCTATTAGATATTCTCTTTTTATTTTATCAAAATAAATTATTTTAAATGGTATTTTCATCATGCAAAGATGCCTTACTTC
>JAAYPU010000348.1 GCA_012519645.1 Clostridiales bacterium
ATAAAAGATGGCATGAATAATAATGGATAAATATAATATCCGGTATTATAATGTTTGCTTTTTTAATAATAGCTAAGCACGTATATATTCGGCTTAGCATTCACCCGGTTGACATGAGTTCTTTATAAAAAAGGCAGGCAACATGATGGAAAGCATTAGAAGTAAATACATAAAATTTATTATAGTTGTTTTGTTGTTAATGGCTGTTATCATAAGCTACATATATATGGTATCGCTCGGAAAGGTTGAGCGTACATATCAAAACTACGCAAAAGATAGTATAATAGATTTAAAAAAGATCTATTTAAAAGACACTGTCAATAACGTGATATTAGAAATTGAGCGTATTCAAAAGGAACATATTGCGCTTTACAAACTGATATCTAAGGGTATTGGAAAAACTTTAGATGGCTTTTATAAAGAAACAGAAGAAATGTTTTTAAAACTTAGCATAGATTTTTTTAGCAGTTCGCAAAATCAGGCAGGTTTTTCACTCTTGATTTTTCAAAAAGTTTCAGGGCAAATCGTATATAATAGCATACCGGATTCTATTATTGTAATAAATGATCCGGTTTTATCTACAAAAGAAATCGAAAACAAATTTTATATTTTTAATAAGAATGATTACGGTATTTATACCATGATTTGGGGCATTGACAAAAAATCAATCGATGAATTTATTAAAGATCAGATTCATGATGAAATTCATAGCTATAGATTTTCGAATGATGCCTATATTTGGGTAAATGAAGTCATTAATTATGAGGGCGGAGATAATTATGCCATTAGGCGCGTCCATCCTAATTTGAAAGAGACGGAAGGTACATATTTATCTACAGATATGACAGATATAAAAGGTAATTTTCCGTATCTGACTGAATTGGAAGGTGTAAAAAAAGACGGGGAATTGTTCTTTAATTACTATTTTGAGAAGAAAAATAGCGACATAATATCTGAAAAGGTTACATACGCCAAACTCTATAAGCAGTATGACTGGATTATAGCGATGGGTGTATATTTAGATGATGTTGATTATTATGTCTATCAAACTACAACCCAAAGCAGGAAAACTACCAATAATCTTATGATTACTATGTCTGTGCTAATAATTGCAGTTATTCTTACAGAATTAATATTAATGTCTTTCCTAGAAAAATGGTATAATAAAAAATTTGATAGGGTAATCAGTGAAGAAATATACAAAGATCAGTTGACAAACACATATAATAGACGTGGTGCTCAAAAGCTTATGGAGAATGCATGGAAAGATTATTGTTATATGGGAATAAACTCATGCATTATTATGGTAGATATAGATAACTTCAAGCAAATAAACGATAATTATGGTCACGATAGAGGGGATACGATGCTGATTAATGTATCCGATACTATGAGCAAACAAATAAGGAGTACAGATTTATTAAGCAGATGGGGCGGAGATGAATTTTTGCTAATTTGTAAAGGGTTACAACATGATGGTGTTGTTACTCTTACCGATAAACTTCTTTATTCTGTTTCCCAAATTGATTGCAGTGATGATACATTTAAAAATATTATAACAATATCAATTGGAACATCATTTTTTGCTGCGTCAGATAAAAATTACAGTCAGGCTATAAAGCGGGCTGATATTGCCCTTTATAAATCAAAGGATAAGGGTAAAAACCAATCCAGCATAGAATTGCTTGAGTAATAAAATAAAAGGAGCAAAAAATCCTTACCTATAATAGGTAGGGGGTGAGAATATTTTTTAGTTTTCCCTAAATCTCATTGTTAGTGTAGTTCGGTTGGAGCAGCCCGTCTTTTTAAGGATATTACCTACATGATATTTTACTGTACTCTCCGAAACATAAAGAGCTCCTGAAATTTCAAGATTGGAAAGACCCTGTACAATAAGCCTGAAAACCTCGCTCTCTCGCCTTGAAAGTGTGTATTTGTTTTCAAAGGTTTCGTATTGTTGCTGTTTCCTTTCGCTTTCAGTCATAGTTGAATTGTAGAGTTTATTATATAGAGAAAAGAACATGAGAATTACGATAACAAACAAAATACTTGCTACTAATACTAGTGGCATAATGCTTTCAGATAGTAGAACCCCTCCTAATGTACCAAAGGAGTCCCCAGTACGTCCCGCCATAAGACCGAAGGCTGCAAGAGGGAGAAATGATGCCTTCTTTGATGATATATCAGAAAAAACAACAACTCGATAGACCGAAAAAAATCCAAAAAATACATATCCGATGATCCATAGAAGCACACTGTACCCGGGTTTATTAATTAAAGCAAATGAAATAAATGCAAAAGAGAGTGCAGCAACACAGCAAATGGCACCATATCTTCGGTTTATATCATTAATAAAGCCTGCGGCGATAAGACCTATAGCATAAAAGGCTCTTGAAAACTCAAGGTTGATTACATCTGAAATATCCGAAGCGGGGAAATAAAACCCCAGATTTTTTACCAGGGATAGTAAAACAAGCACTATAAAAATATTAATCAATGATTTTGTATTAAAGTTATCTGTTGAAGATGACTCAATTGGTAATACATCCTCATGGGATATCCGGGAAGTTATAATCAGAGTTGCTCCAATCAACACTAAATATACAATTACAATGCCATCCATATTGAGAAATTTTCTGCCCAAAGGCAGGGATAGTAACCAGCTTCCGATACTCCCAAAGGCATAACCAAAGCCAAAAACACGGCCGCGATACTGTTGTGGTACATGTGAGCTTAGTAATGTCAGATAGAATCCTGCAACCATTCCGTGTAAAAGGTTCATAACAAAAGACAAACCAAAAGACAGAACATCCCATTTTGAAAGCATGGTAGCTGTAATAACAGCAGCCTCAGCAATAAGAATAATTACAAAGTAACGCTTAGCTATATTTATATCAGGCTTTCTACGTACTGCAAGGGCAAAAAGTACCATTCCTGATATCTGCAGCAGATAACCTATAAAAACATGATAAATATCAATATCTAATGCTGTATAAGATTCCATCAAACGATAAGCTACAGAAATATATGCTGAGCCTGTCCAAAGAAAAGAGATGGCAATAATACCCAATGTATAATAAGCTGCTTTTTTCACAAAATCTCCTTTGTTCGAAATATATATAAAATTATAGCATGTCGTAATAAGCGCATCAATACCGTTAAAGACTGGTGCCTGAGAATGGCTTAAATAAACAACCTATACTAAAACTATACCTAAGCGATACTATGGATTTGATTTAATCAGTCCGATTATAGGGTTATATATAATAAAGAGTTTATGAATGGAGGGCAAAGCATGAAGAAGTTTATATCAATTCTTCTGTGTTTTATTTTATGTTTTAATCTTATGCCTGTGATAACTATAGCAACTGATAATAATCCGGGAGCATTCGAAGGTTTTGACAGTGAAAGTTCAGGGGACTATATAATCAATCAAGATTTATCAGTTACTTCAGCAGATTCAATAAGCTTAAGCGGTGGTACCGTAACAGTCAATGATGGTGTCACTCTAACCATAGCTGTAGGCGCTAGGGTAGAGTTAAGAGGTACTGAGTTTACCAATAACGGTACCATTATCATTGAAGCTGATTCAGAAGGGGAGCCTCCGGAAGATGGGCGCCTTGAAATATGGAATGATGGAGGCAGTCTCGTTAATAAAGGCCAGTTAACCATTAATGGTGGGGCTGAGTTCGTTGTTGGCGCTGAACTTTTAAACGCCGGAACAGGAACTGTAATTGTAAATGGTTTATTGCGTTTATACGACGGCGCAAAAGTAACAAACAGCGGAACATTTACAGGAGGCGATAATGGAAGGATTAATTTACAAAATCCTTCCGAGGAGAATAATGATCCCTTTCAAATAACAGACCTTTATTTTTATGAAAATGCCTCGGACGGAGAAGAGACTACCGACCTAAGCGGCGAGTTCCGTTATGATTCTGAATCCGGTAAATGGATTCGTGAAGGCGGCGATGGCGGAGGTGGCGACCCCGGCGATACGCAATATTCCATAACGCTAAATTATGATAATGAACAAGGCCGGATTACACTAAACGAGGCCTATGAAGTCGGCGGTGAATATTATTTTAATGAAAACGAAACAGTACATGTGACTATTGAAGCTCAAGAGGGCTTTTCGATTGGAGATGTAGTTATTGATGGAGTGTCTGAAGGTGCAATCGAGAGCTATTCTTTCGAAACCCTTGCCGCTAACCACACGGTAAGTGTTACTTTCAGCGAAGAACCTATTGGGGATGGCTCCCTACATACTATAACCGTGGTGCCTTCTGTTAACGGTGATGTAACAGCAGTCGATCTGGTTGGCGGAGAAATTCAGGTGGAAGACGGCTATGACATTACTTTTACAGTCACGCCCGATTCCGGTTACAGGATTTCATCAGTTATTGTCACTGAAAACGGATTTGAGGATGATTGGTCCTGGAACCTTATCTACATAGGCTCCGGAAATTTTGAGTTCCCTTTGATGGAAGTTAGAAGTGATATGATTATTGAATTTATCTTCTCTGGGCCGGATTTGGTGATGCTGGCTGAAAGTAATTTCGTAATACTGGAAGAAGAAACTGAATCTGATTTCGACATAAAATCCTCTCTTGCAAATCAGTTTGGTAGTTATGGCTATGCTCTTTTTAAAGAGGACTTTGACATAATGAATAAAGATATTGATGAAATTGATAGTACCGGATACGGGACCTTTACTTTCAAAGTATTTTTCGGAACCGAATGGTCAGATGAGATGACCGGATATATCGTAAAGGCTGCTAATGATATAATCTTCAAACTAGATGACGGAAACGGAACCGTGGTAATAGAAATTGTCAGCCCTTCATTAGATCCGAATATTGATGAGCTGGCTGTACCTGCCATGCATGCCGGAACTATGGAGGTGTTCGGGTACGGTAATCTGGTCGCAGCCCCCATGACTGATATGGAAATGGATGACGGTAAATTCATACTTCCCTTCTATCGTGGTCAGTTGCATATCTTTAACTTCATGCCGGGAGATGGTAACGTTAATCTTTACGGTTTCTATGTCATACAAGAGGATGCGTTATGTGTAAGGGTTGATGCAAAATCCGGTGGCAGTGAGCAAAAAACTACTCAGTGGGACTTTAACCGTTATACAAATCTTACAAATGGAAATGATACCTCATATGTGTTTTTTGGAAATGACGAATTTGTACTGTCCATACCCCCTGAAGACATAGGAGCTGCTGTAGATCTAGAAATTGAAATAGGAGAATTTATCGGTTATACCGTTGAAGAGAATGAAGACGGCACCTACTCGGTAAACTTCCTGTCGGACTTTTATGATAACATCACAGTCAATCTAACAATCAATGGCACAGAGGACCGGCAGTTGAATATCCGCCGAGTAGGCGTTGATATTGGGGCATATATGTGGGAAGAGGACATTCCACCGCCCAATGCTGTATCTCATGGCACCCAGAATGGAACCCGTATTGATTTCTCCGGGGAAGATAAATATAAAATTTATGGAACATATTGTATACCCGATAATGGGGATGAGGCTCCCCACGGACTTTATGTAGTATATACATGGGCAAACGGCAGCAAGACTACGGCTATAATTACAGAGCCCTGCAATGACCCAGCCCCGATGGCCGAGGATATATTTTCAAATGGAGTTTTCCATTACGAAAACCATGCTGATGCCTGTGACTATCTGTTATACTCAGGGCAAAATAAGGCACAGGCTCCGGTTAAGATTAATGTAACCGTTCTTAATGGCGACCCTGCTGAGGCTGATTCCTTTGCAGGAGTTATCTTTGGCTCCGGAGCGGGTGTTGAATGGACTAAGGATTAGGGAGGCATGAAAATGAAGAAATTAATAAAAAATCGTTTTATTATAGTATTAATGCTTATAGTTATTATGGTAAATATAATTTGTGCACCTGTATATGCCCTTGGAGGCAGTACAATAACGTCCCTATCTGCGAGTTATTCGGCAGGAAAGGTATCGGTAAGCGGAACTACAACTGAAGATGTATTGGCAGTTGCTGTTATGCTCTATGGTACTAACGGCACTACCCTTCTTCGGATGGAAACCTTTGGAGTTAATGAAGGAAGCTTTTTGGCTGAGATTTCAATAAGCCTTTCTTCCGGAATCTATACGGTAAAGGCTGCCGATTATATCGGAGGGCCTTATGCAACAGCTTCTTTCAGGCATACATCCTCATCGGGAAGCGGAGGTGGCGGGTTAGGCATTTCCCCTGCTTCTGCCCAATATACTGCCGATCTTAGCGGATCTCCGGGCCAAGGCACCTCATTACCTGTAACTGTTGATTCAAATACCGGAACAGGAACTACTAATCTGGACGAGCAAAATGCACAAGGATTATTCTCCGGTTCGGGTACAATTTCAATGCCTTCCATCCCTGGTGTGAATGCTTATAAGGTTGAAATGCCTGCAGACACTTTGTCAAACGCCCAAGGCACAGGGACCCTTACAATGTCTACCGGTGCAGGAAACATTACTATTCCAGAAAATATGCTATCTTCAATTCCCGACACTGAAGGTAAGAAAGCAGCTATTTCCATTGGCCAAGGAGATAATGTGGGACTGACCGAAGAAGAGAAAGCC
>JAAYPU010000349.1 GCA_012519645.1 Clostridiales bacterium
AGAGTTAAGGTGGATTTTGTGTTTTTCAAATACAAAATCTTTTCTTGTTTTTCTAACTTATTATTGAAATTATTTAAAAAAAAGTATAAAAAATACTTCGAAAATTATATAATATGAAAATAATAATATTTTTAATAATCTTACTTTTGCATTGCTATGCAAAAGTTTCCTGCACTCTTAGTTCTTTATTCTTATTTCTTAGTTTTAGGAAATTTCATTTATGAAATTTTAATACGGGGTGATCCATTGTGAAGGAAAAAAGAGATAATGGAGTTACATATGAAAGAAGGAAAGGTCCGGATGTTTTTAATCAGAGTGTCAGATGGATAAGTATCATTGGATGGTTTATCTTTATTTTTTCTATACTTCTCATTCGTGAAGCAGCGCCTCAAAATGAGACGTTTTTAGACCGATTTTATAATGCAAGTGTAAGAACGCATTGGAATGATGCTCTCTTGGTATGCTCCTTTGTATTTATGCTGATACTGACTATTCTTTGTTTTTATGCTTTTATATGCAATTTAAAGCGAAGAAGAAGGGCAACGGACAAGCTTAGTTATTCAATTATTATTCTCGGTATTATTTCTATAATTGGCATTATAGTATTCGGTTTTACACTTTTTTAATGAGAGTATTCCTGTTCTATACATAAATATTTATGTTTGGATAAAAATAATATGGTAGAACAGGAGGGAAAATTCATGGAAATGACGACTAGGGATACCATTCTGAAGAAATTGCTGGATGCTCAGGAAAATGTGCGTGACTATGAAATGTTTTCAAAACAGGTTAATGATGAGGAGGTCTCGCAGGTTTTCAAGAAATTTGCAGAAGAAAGCGGCTTTCAGGCACGAAAGCTGCAGGAATTATACAAAAAGTACGATTCCGCTGACAAAAATTGATTATCAGATTTTGCTTAATGCAAAATCTTTTTTATTTTACTGCAAAATATTTTGATTATTTTTGTTTTTATTATAAAATTTAAATAGCATACTATATGATTAACGTTGACAGGGTATCGGTATTCAATGTGGTATGAATAGTATAAGGAGGTTACTTATATGATTCGTAAAAAAGTAGTACTTACAGGCATGTGGGTAGATGATGAAAGAGTAGAAAAATTAAAACAATATATCTTAGATGAATATCCGCAAGCCGATATTAAATGGTTAACGCAATTGCCTTTGCCTGAAGAAAAAATTATAGAGGAATGCAGGGAAGCGGAAGTATTAGTTGCAGGACATCAAGAGATGACGGATAAAGCTTATAAAGAATTGAATTTAAAGGCATATTGTGCTTTAAGCACCGGGTTTAATGCTGCGAATCCTGATGCTGCTACTTGCAATGGGATTCTTGTTACCAATGTGCCGGATTATTGTGTGGATGAAGTGTCGGTTCATACATTAATGCTTATGTTGGCATGTGTAAGAGGAATTAATAAGCTTATCCCTTATGTAAAAGGGGGGAACTGGGGAATTGAACCGATTAAGCCTATAACCCGTTTTGAGGGCTGTACAATCGGACTTTTGGGATTCGGACGAATACCCAGGAAAGTTGCAAAAAAACTGTCAGGTTTTGATGTGAATATAATTGCAAATGATCCTTATGTAAAACAGGATGAGGCGGATCAATACCGTGTAGAGATGGTTTCCTTTGAGGAACTCGTTGAAAAATCAGACATTCTTTCTATTCATGCACCATTACTTCCGACAACAAAGTATATAATCAATGAAGAAGTATTTAAAAGGATGAAACCGACATCATACATTATTAATACATCCAGAGGGCCATTGATAGATCAGGAAGCTTTATATCTGGCTTTATCCGAAGGATGGATAAGAGGAGCAGGCCTGGATGTTTTAGAAAACGAACCTCCGAAAGAAGAAGACAGAAAAATAATAGATTTGCCAAATGTGATCGTGTCAGGGCATTCAGGATTTTACTCGGAGGAAGCGCTTGAAGACCAATTAAAGTTGGTTTCACAGGAAGTAGGAAGAGTATTGAGGGGCGAAATGCCTAAAAATGTAGTTAACAAGGAAGTTTTAAACAAAATAGACTGGATTAAAAAATGAGGAAATTTCAAAATTGAAATTTCCTCAAACTAATAACTAATAGTTCAGGATGGAATTTGACTGATGTCGACTTCCTTCATTATCTCTTAGTTATTAGTTTTTTATTTCTTAGTTATAAATAGGTGGTCCGGTGTCAGTATATAATCCATTTTTACATCGTGGCTTCCTGAAGGGATGCTTTCTAAAACTTGAAAATCGTATGCTAAAGCGATGAAAGGCACCTTGCCTTTTAAAGAAGATAAAAACCCATCATAATATCCTTTCCCAAATCCAATCCTGTTACCTGCTTTGTCAAAGACAACGCCAGGAACTATGATCAAATCCAGCAGGTCTTTTGAAAATATGTCCGATTTAATTTTCGGCTCATATATTCCGAAGTGTCCTAATGATAATTCTTCCAAGGATTCTATTTTTACAGGAATGATTTTAGACCTATCTTTACTTATTAGTGGAACTACGACACCTTTTTTAACGTCTAACAAATATTCGATAATTTTTTTGGTTCTGATTTCATTTTGAAAATCCACATAAATCATGACATGTGAGGCATTTTTAAAGATGTCCATTTCTAGGAGCTGGGTAAAGACTTTTTTCTCAGCTTCTATAACAAAGGATTCAGGTAATGCACGACGTGCTTCCAATATTTCTTGCCTTAATTTAGCTTTCATAGCTTTCACCTCTTATAAGAATTATAATAAATGGAAGCGAGAAAAGAAAGCTGCAAAAAAATAACAAAGTTTTTTCTAATAATTTGTAGAATATCCTTGAAGAATATAATAAAATGTAAATAGCATAAATTAAGAAGGGAAATGGCCATGATTAGATTTGAAAATGTAACGAAGTACTATGGATCGAATAGGGCACTTTCAAACATAAATTTAAACATTAATAAAGGTGATTTTGTATTTTTAGTCGGACCCAGCGGTGCTGGAAAATCCACTTTTATAAAACTGTTATTAAAAGAAACTGATGCAACAGAGGGAAGGATCTTCTTAGGAGATATGGAAGTAACGGGACTTCCCAACAGAAAAATACCCAAATTGAGACGCAATATTGGAATAGTATTTCAGGATTTCAGATTATTACCCAAAAAGACGGTTTACGAAAATGTTGCATTTGCGATGGATATATTGCATATACCTGCTAAAACCATTCGAAGGGTAGTGCCGCAGGCGCTAAGTCTTGTAGGCATTAGCAGCAAAGCCCATAAATACCCTAACGAGCTTTCTGCCGGAGAGCAGCAAAGAGTAGCTATTGCGAGGTCTATAATCAATAATCCTTCTGTACTGATTGCAGACGAGCCCACGGGAAATTTGGACCCCGATACAGCATGGGAAATAATGCGGTTGCTCACCCAGATAAATTTGAGAGGGACTACAATAGTTATGGTCACACATGCCAAAGAAATCGTCGATAAAATGGAAAAGCGGGTTATTGCCATTGAAGAAGGGCGCATTGTAAGGGACGATATGAGAGGGGCATACAAGTACCATGTTTAGAGCTATAGGATATTCAATAAAACAAGCTTTTAAGCAGCTTGTAAGAAATAAAAATATGTGTACCGCTTCCATATTTTCTATAACATCTATGCTGCTTATATTAGGATTATTTTTTATACTCATAGTAAATATTAGCCTATTAGCTCAAACTACACAATCACAGTTTGACAGTATTCAAGTTTATATAAAAGATGAAGTCAGTGAAGAGGGCATCTATGAGATGCGAAATAAATTTGAACGTCTTTCAGGAGTAAAGGAAGCAACGATTATCAATAAAGAACAGGCACTTAAAATTATGAAAAGTCGTTGGGGAGATAACGGATACCTTTTAGAAGGATTAGAAGATAACCCTCTGCCGAATTCTATTGTCATAAAGGTAGAAAATCTGGAAGATGCAGATGCAGTTGTAACGCGAATAAGAGCTTCGGAAGGTATAGAAGATATTAAGTATTATAAGAGCATAGTAGAGAAGCTGTTAAATATTACAAGCTTTATACAGCTAGCCGGAATGATTATAATTATTATACTGGTTATTATTTCCATTGTCATTGTTGCAAATACAGTCAAGCTGACAGTGACCGCAAGGGAAAGAGAAATCAGTATTATGAAATATATAGGGGCTACTAATTGGTTTATACGCGGACCTTTTTTTGTAGAGGGCATTATTATCGGGCTTATAGGTTCAGGTGTTTCTGTTGCAATCATGAGCTTTATCTACAAGAAAATAGTTGGGGCATTCACTCAACAGGCTTTTGTTATGTTTTCAATTAGTATGGTTCCGCATGGTTTTCTCATTAGCAATCTGGTATGGATTTTTATAAGCTTAGGTGTTGGTATCGGCTCTTTGGGAAGCATTCTATCCATGAGAAAATTTTTAGACACATAACATTATAGATTAGAACTAATAACTAAGAACTAAGAGTTAAGGAAGATATTTTTCTGAATGAAAAATATCAATTGAAACTATGTCAGTTGTCAGTTGTAACAAGGGGGTAAAAACGTGTTTAAAAGAGTATCTATTTATTCCTTAATATTTGTTTTAATACTATCATTATCTTTTTCATCCTTGATTTTTGCTTCCAGTGAAGATCAAAGAGAATTAGAAGGGATCATTGATCGAATCGATGATATTAAAAATCTGCTTACTCAAGGAAAAAAGGAAGAAAAAAGCTTAACGCAACAGATAGAAGATATTGACAAAAAAATAGATGCTATTGAAAAGGATATAGCTAAATTACAAAAAGAGATAAAGAATACTCAGGAAAAAATAAATGAAGCCCAAAAAAACATTGATAGTACTCAAGCAGAAATAAATGGAAAGAATGACATACTTAATGCCAGATTAAGGGCTATGTATAAAAACGGCGAAGTGGGAGTTATGGAAGTCCTGTTAGGATCTGCTGATTTTCAAGAATTTATGACTAATTTAGATATGGTAAAAAGAGTTACACAGCAAGATGTCAATCTGCTTAAAGAACTTGAAGCTAAATATGAAGAAATGAACCTGCAAAAGAAGAATTTAGAGCAATTAAAATACAATTTGTATCAGCAAAAAGAAAATGTTGAGGAAAAGCAAAAAAATCTTGAAGTAAACCGCGGAGAAGCAGCTAAATTACGTTCGCAGGTTGAAAAGAATAATAAAGCTTTGGAAAGTCAGATCGATGAATTAAATAAATATGCTGCTGAAATTTCCGAAAGAATAAGGAAAGCACAATCCAATGAGGCTTATGTAGGCGGAGTTTTCACATGGCCGGCACCCGGATACACACAAATCACTTCTTCCTTCGGATATAGAATACATCCTATATTAAAAACTAAGAAGCTGCATACAGGTATTGATATCGGTGTACCATCCAATAATACTGTAGTTGCGGCAAATGATGGTACTGTTATACATTCCAATTGGTTGGGAGGATACGGGAAAGCTGTTATGGTAGACCATGGCGGAGGAATAGTTACACTATATGCCCATAATAATGATTTATTGGTGAATGTAGGAGATAAAGTAAAGAAAGGTCAGGCTATTGCAAAATCAGGAAGTACAGGTATGTCTACAGGGCCACATTTACATTTTGAAGTAAGACAAGACGGTAATTACGTGGATCCGATGCCATATTTAAAATGACAATAAAGAACTATTGAGAATTTTGCTTCGGCAAAATTCTTTTCCTTTTTGGAGGTATAGATGGAAAATAGATGGACTATTAGTTTTTTAGATGAAAAGATAGAGATTTTTGAAGATATACATCCTATTATTCAAAGAATTCTCAGATTAAGGGGATTCACTAATAAAGAAGATATGCTGGATTTCTTATCTGATAAACCTCAAAGTACTTATGATCCTTCTCTTATGAAGAATATGGATAGAGCTGCAGATTTAGTTTTACAAGCTGTAACGGAAGGGAAGAATATTTGTATATACGGAGATTATGATGTGGATGGTATTTCCAGTGTTTCTCTTATGATGGAATTGTTTAGTTATTTAACTCCAAATTGCCGGTATTATATTCCTTCCCGATTTGAAGAAGGCTATGGACTTAATAAAGAGGCTTTAAAGCATATTAAAGAGGAAGGCACTGATTTGGTTATTACAGTGGATTGCGGAGCTGCAGCCATTGAAGAAGTTAAATATGCTAAAGAAATAGGCCTTGATATTATCATCACGGACCATCACAATGTAAGGGAAGAATTGCCTGATTGTCTGATAGTTAATCCGAAACAAAAAGACTGCATGTATCCGTTTAAAGAAATTTGCGGTTGCGGCGTTGCCTTTAAGCTGGCACAAATGATACAGAGAAAAGCTAATTTAAATAAGGGATTATTATTGAATTTATTAGATTTAACTGCTATAGCAACAGTTTCCGATGTTGTACCCTTGGTTGATGAGAATAGAGTTTTTGTAAAATACGGTTTAAGCATTATTCGTGAAAGAAGACGAAAAGGCTTAAGCGGATTGATTGAAGGTGTTGGGCTAAACGAAAAAATAATAAATGCCTACCATATTGCTTTTATATTAGGGCCTCATCTAAATGCAGGAGGAAGGGTAGATACTGCTGAAACCGGAGTTAAGCTTTTACTTTCGAAAGATAAGGATGAAATAAATGAACTGACGCGAAAGCTTGTTGAATTTAATAGAGAAAGAAAAAATATTCAAAATTCAGGCTTTGAAAAATGCATTGAAATTGTAGATGCAAACCACCGGGAAGATTTGTTTTTAGTGCTTGAAGCCCAGGATATCCATGAAGGGGTTGCAGGAATAATTGCAGGAAAAATAAAAGAGAGATATTACAGACCCACTATTATAGTGACAAAATCCAAGGAGGAAGGTATCTACAAAGGCACCGGAAGAAGTATTGAAAATTTGGATATGTTTGCAGAAATGAAAAAGTTTGAGAATCTTTTTGTCAAATTTGGAGGTCATTCAAGCGCATGTGGTTTTTCCATTGAAATAAATAATTTATTTGAATTAAGAAAGTCACTCAATGAGGAAATGGCAAAAATAAAGGAAAAAGATCCCGATTGTTTCATACAGGAATTAAAAATAGCACTGGAACTGAAAATGCAGGATTTAACTATGGAGCTTATAGATACCTTAAACAAGCTTGAGCCTTTTGGGCATAAAAACGAGAGACCACTTTTTCTTATCAGAAGTCTTGAAATATTTAATGTTTCTTTAATGGGTCCCAAAAAGGAACATATAAAATTCATATGTAAGGATGAGCATGAAAATATATTAGAGGCAGTTGGGTTTAATATGTCCGAGAAATATAAAACTCTGGATAATCCAAGAAAAATAGATTTGGTGGGTTTCCCGGAAAAAAATAGTTATAACGGTGTACGGAAAATTCAGTTTTTAATTTCAGATTTTAAAAAAGCTCAATAAGAAATTCTTCTTTCAAAGGTGGTAAAATACTGTTATATTAATTATAATTACATAATACAATAATAAATAAGTAGTAAATTAAAGCAAGGATAAAGAATACGTGATGATATATTGGTGAGGTAAATATTTATGATAAGTAAAAAAAAGGCTGCCTTGGTTGTAATTGTCTTTATGATGATTGCATCGCTAGCTACATTTGTGTTTATGAGCATATATCCTCTAAACGGAAGGGTAATGCTGTCTGCAAATGAATATAATACATATAGATACATTTTAAAAGAATATGGCAAGCTTTTTGAACTGCGACGCTATATTGAAGAAAATTATTATATACCGGTAGACAGTGAAGATTTGAAAGTGGGCATGTATAAAGGCTTATTTGAAGGAATCGGTGATCCCTATTCAGCTTATTTAACTAAAGAAGAATATGATGAGTTGATGATTTCTACATCAGGAGAGTATAAAGGTATAGGTGTAACGGTAGCACCGGGAACTGATGGATTTATTTTGGTAATAGCTCCTATTGAAGATACTCCTGCAGAACGTGCCGGTATTAAAAGCGGGGATAAAATAGTAAAAATTAATGGAAAAGAATATACTGCTGATCAAATGGATGACGCTGTTGCAAATATGAGAGGAGAACCGGGAACGAAGGTCACAATTTCCGTATTGCGTCAAGGAGAAGAAGGTCTCTTGGACTTTGAAATTATTCGTGCAAATGTTCAATTGAAAACAGTTAAATCGGAAATTCTCAATAAAGACATCGGTTATATACGTATAACATCTTTTGAAAGTAAAACATATGAAGATTTTACGAACCATCTGAGAGATTTGCAGCTCAAGAACATACAAGGTTTAGTAATTGATTTAAGAGATAATCCGGGAGGATTGGTAGATCAAAGTGTCAAGATCGCCGATAAGCTTTTGGGTAAAGGTGTTATTGTATATACGGAGGATAGGAAAGGGAACAGAGAATATCATAAATCTGATAGCTCTAAAATAGATATACCTTATGTCATATTAGTCAATGGAGGTACTGCCAGTGCATCGGAAATCCTTGCAGCCGGAGTTAAAGATAATAAATCAGGAACAATAATAGGCACAAAAACATTTGGCAAAGGTATTATTCAGCGAATTGCACCTCTTGAAAATGGAGACGGTGTGGAATTGACTATTGCGCAATATTTTTCTCCTGAAGGGCATGTAATACATAATATAGGCATTGAGCCGGATATATTAGTGGAAATTGATAACAGTAAATTAGAGGGCGGTATATTAACAAGAGAGAATGATCCGCAGCTTAAAAAGGCACTGGAAGTGCTTAAAACTAATAACTAATCCCTAACCCATTTTATTTTGGAGGTGTTCTTATTGGTAACTCAAATTCTGGCAATTTGTTCAGTAATTGTTTTGGCACTATTTATTATATTCTCTTACTTAGAATATAAAGTGTTAGTGTACATTTTCGGAGTATTGTTTTTTATAATCGTACTTGCATTTTTCTATTGGGGACGAGTATTGACCGGAGATATAAAACGCAAATCAAACGTAAAAAAATAAACCAAATTTTATTGAATTTTTTTAAAAGTATTGTTATTCTATTTTTGTCAGCGGGTGTAGCTTAATGGCAAAGCCCCGGCTTCCCAAGCCGGTCATGTGGGTTCGATTCCCATCACTCGCTCCAATAAAAAAACCATAGTTTTTTTTATTTTTGTTTTAAAGAGGGGAATCGAACCCGAGAGGGCGTCAAGCGTTAAAAAAAAGTGCTAAATGCACTTTTTTAGTTTGACGAAAGGAGCCCACTGGGCGACGTAGATCAGTATGCGAAGCATACGGCGATCCCATCACTCGCTCCAATAAAAACCATAGTTTTTTTTATTTTTGTTTTAAAGAGGGGAATGCTTTTTCAATCATCTTCTATTCTCGTTTTTA
>JAAYPU010000350.1 GCA_012519645.1 Clostridiales bacterium
CAAAGACGGCGTGATGTTTAACGATATCCTCGGCACTACCTTGGGCATCAAAAACGAAAAAGGTTTCGACGCCATCAGCATGACCGCTTTTGGCGAGCCTACAACCTCACAACCCAACAACTCTACAACTGAAATCGACAAAGTCGGTTTCTTCACCGGCAAACCCTACATCGGCGAACTCGGTTACGCATTCTTGTTTAGAAATTACCGCGCCGATCAAGGCAAATGGCAAACCAAAGACCCATTAGGCTATCCAGACGGCTGGAACAATCTGGCCTATGTGAATAATATACCATTAGCTCTTGTTGACCCTTTAGGTTTGAGTTTCTGGAACAGTATAAGTAGTATTGCTTCCTCCACATGGAATGCCATAACTAATGTCGCGTCCAATCCAACTTTTCAAAATTCACTTGCTGCTACAAGTGGGGCGTTGCAGGTTGCAACAGGTATCGTATTAGGAGGAACAACTGGTTGGACTGGTGTCGGAGCGGTTGCGGCAGGAGCACTTATATTAAATGGGGCTTCAACGCTTGCAATGGGAGTTACAAATTTAAGTGCTGGAAGTAATTTTAATACGAGTGGTTTTGCGGGTGCATTGACTAGCGTTATGACTAATAATCCCACCGCTAATCAGCTTGCTTCCGCTTTTGATTTAACAACCAACTTATTTGCTGGAGGTTTTGCTGTTTCTGCCGCAAATAGTGCGGCTACCGCCACGATACTACCAGGAACGATGGGAGGGTATTTGGCTAATTTTAACCTTGGTGATACTGCTTATGCAAACCTCTTGATAAATGGTTCTACAGCGTATGACCCAAACTTTATCGTCAATACCTTAACGGCTACCAGCGCAATTAGTAGTACCGTGAATTCTATTAATAATATAATAAACTCCGGTGGAATAGTAGCTGAATAACAATGACTATGCATCATAATAGAAAAAGCCAATATCCATGTCGGGAAAGAATGAAATTAATGTATATTGTTTGCATATGCGCATTAATTTCATTTCTTCCAGTAATCGGACTCATTAGAAAGGATTTAATTAATTCTACAAATTATACGAAACTTATCATTGTATATGTTGCCCTTATTGCAGGAATTACATTTTTAATAAATATTGTTCAGTACTATGTAGATTTATTTTTTTTGAAGAAAATTTGCTTTTTAACCATAAATAAATGTCCTATGCCTGATGTGTGGCGTTTAATATATAATAGGGGAATCAGGTTACATCCGGTAGTAATGAATCATAAAGAAACTGCATTTATAGTAATTAAAACTCTTTATGAATATGGACGACAAACAAACGACAGCAACGTGGAAGAAATAGCAAAAAATTTATTACATGAGTTTAATATTAAAACGAAAAGTAATTGCTCAGAAACGGTTATGAACAATAGTTCCGTAAAAATAGCCAAAGACACTCTGGATTACCTGTATTCGCGAAGGACATTGTCTCTCATGATTTTTTATGTTATTAACCAGCCGAAACTTCAAAAAGTCATGTTTTATACCTGCATTTTGATTTTTATTTGCTTTATGATTATGCAAATGGTTAAAATATTCCTATGAGACGGAGGCAATACATGTTTTTTAGCTGGTATCTGGTTTAATTTAAGATAGTTATACCTTTTGTCTTGAATTTTTCTTGAACAATATTACATTTTTTATATGAATAAAAATTAAATTTGTTGCTTTTAACAACAAATAAAATAGAGGGTTTTCATGAAATCTTTCACCTACGACAAAGCCAACCAGCTCGTTACTTCCACCGCAGACGGCAACGTTACAAAATACGCTTATGACGCCGCCGGACGGCTGGTAAAAGAAGGCGATAAGATGTATTCTTACGGCTGG
>JAAYPU010000351.1 GCA_012519645.1 Clostridiales bacterium
ATGCTTACAGGAGGCACATCTCATAATAACTTTATGAGACTTAATCCTGATATAAGGGGAATTTCTCAAAGGCTGCTTTGTTTAAAAAGTGAAATATCCAAGTATAACAACAGTTTCCTTATATCTAAGATACCATGTATTATAGATTTTGACAGATATAAAGCTAAAAGAGTTATGCTTGAGTCTGATGTGCAGTGTGACTGCGGTAAATTCAAAACAGAAAGCTTTTTCAGAAATGATTCTGTTGTTCTAAGTAAAATTGATATAAATTCATATTTTATAAGATTATTTTTTAACAAAGGAATAGTAGAGCAGCTAAGAGAGAACGATGTTCTTGATATTAAGATTATTAAAAAGGATGATAGATGGATACTAGATGACATAAACGGTTGTTATCATCCATTGAGGTAGATAGTAATGCAGCAAAATGATAGGTTAAAAAGGCTTAATGAAATTATTTCTCTGGAATCAAGCAGATATTTCCCCGGGAAAAGGGTTATACATGGTGAAGGGAAAGAAAATGCGGAGTTATTTTTGATTGGTGAAGCCCCTGGCGGAGATGAGGAACGAGAGGGCAGACCGTTTGTCGGAAAGTCGGGTAAAAACCTGACCAACTTTCTTAGTACAATCGGTCTGGACAGAAGTGACTTGTACATAACCAATGTTGTTAAGATAAGACCGATTAAATTAAGTGAAAAAACGGGCAAACCGGTTAACAGGCCTCCTGATTTAAGTGAAAAGGAGCTTTTTTCACCGTATTTATATAAGGAAATTGAAATAATAAAACCTAAGGTAATAGTTACATTGGGGAATGTACCTCTTCAGGCGGTATTAAAGGATAAAAGAGCATTGATTGGTAATTACCATGGAAATGTAATATGTTTTGGGGGAATGAACATATTTCCGTTGTATCACCCAGCTGCTGTTATATATAACGGGAAACTTAAACATGTATACAATGAGGACATTTTAAAATTGCGGGAATACTTGGATGTATGGGGGGAAAAAGGAATATGACAAATAAAAATGTCATGTTATCAGAAAAAGTAGCGGACCAAATTTTAAAAATGATAACACTAGATAAAAGATTTAATATTGGAGACAAGCTACCCAATGAAAATGATTTGGCAAATGAGCTTGGGGTAAGCAGAACTACGCTTCGCGAGGCGGTTAAATTTTTAATTGCACACAATATTCTTGAAATACGCAGGGGAAAAGGCACATATGTAGCAGACAACAAGGACTTAAATGAAGATTATGGGTTCAGTGAATTGGAAAATCTTCTTCTTGGGGTTATGGACTTGTTTGAAATGAGAATTATGTTTGAGCCAAGTATGACAAGATATGCAGTTGAAAGAGCTACAGATGAAGATATTGAGGAAATTGTTAAGTTGGGGGAAATACTTCAGCAGCATATAGGTGATGCTCATATTAGAACTGAATATGATCACGAATTTCATTATGCTATTGCAAGAGCAACTAAAAACGAATTTGTAGTAAAAATAATACCAATAATATATTCCGGTATTGATGTTGAAAAGG
>JAAYPU010000352.1 GCA_012519645.1 Clostridiales bacterium
AACGTTTAGAGCATCGAAGCTTCCGTCAATTTCATACATTAATTCCTGAAGAGTGCCTGATTCTTTTGCCTCATCGGGAATTACAAGATGACTCATCTCAACCGTTTCTACATCCGTAAAGCTTATGTTGCTTGCATTAATATTGTTTTTATTCAAATAATTATGTAAAAATACAATTATTTTTTCCTGCTGCAAGTCTGAAATAACATTTAAGCTGTTAATCTCCTCAGTTAAAGACAGAACTTTTTCTTCAAAAGTATTTTTTTGCACAATATTCTGCGACATAGTATCATATGCCTGCTTTTTTTGTGAATGCTCTGCCTTAAGTTCATCCAGGTTAAAAACTTTTCCAAACGGTACGTATGTAAATACTAAATACCCAATTACTATAACAATTAACAGCAATATTAAAAATTTCTCTCTCTTACTCAGCTTCATAAGATATCACATCCTTTAAGTCACAAACAACGGTATAGGAGTAATTGGAACTGCTTCCTTCTGTTCCGTCAACTATAGCCGGTATGTAGACATTATCTATAAATTCAATTTCCTTAAGGTTTTTCTCAAATTGAGCGGTTTCCTGTCTGGTGGCAGAAGAGCACTGCAGCTTTATGGTATCAATATCGGCACTCATTGAATTTATTTTAGTACCAAGAGGAATGGCTGCCGAAAGCTGTTCAAATATTATTATATTTACGGCATCCTCATTCTTTATCGCCGTTTGAAGTTTTGTTACTTCACCCATATATTTCTCCATCAGCTCAGTTTTCTTTTTTAAAGCAATTGCTTCGCTGTTAAGCTTGATATTGTCTTCATTGTTTATAAAAGCATCATAAACCGCTATGTCTTTTTCTAAGGCTGTCTTCTCTATATAATAAGTATATGCGGCAAGAGCAAAGGCTAAAACTGCCGCCGTTGAAACTCCGAGAAGGGCAACTCTTCTGCTGAATGTGCTTTTTCTTTGTTTTTTCACATCTGTTAAAAAGTTTACATCCTTCTTATCCATATGTAAGGATAGGGCAGTAGTGAAATATGTTGTAATACTTTCATTATCCTTATCTCTGAAAACAGTGTTTGACAATAATGTAATAAGTACTGTTTCAATATTTATATGCGATTCGATATATTCCGGCAATCCCTTTATATTTGAATATATGCCGTACAAATAAATCTTTTCTATCTGTTTTTCCTTATTTACTGAATTGTAATACCTAATATACCTTGAAAGCTCATCAATCCAAATATTAATATTTTCCTCGACAATATTAAGTTTTGAAATTTCGGAAATATCATCAGGCATTAATGATATTTTTTCTATTTCTTTTAATGCCTCCTCATCGCTTAAATAATGAACCGCACCAAAATTTTTAACAATGTCCTTTATGCCGTTTTGGGAGGTTCTGGAAAAATCGTTTTTTCCGTTATTTACAACACTGAATGTCAGACTGTCATAACCTATATCCAAGAATGCAGAAACGACACCGGATTTTAAAGGATTGTTATTTATGAAAAGTTTTTTGTCATAAATTTTATCCAAAGTGTTAAATGCAAGTTCAAATGCAATAAGTTCAAGCTTAAGCTTTTCGGCCAAGAGCATATACTGCTCAAACATGTATGTAGGGAGACCGTAAACAATATATTTGCCTTTTTCAGCACCGTCTGCATTAACAGACTCCGTCTTTTTGTAAATCAGCTTGTATTGATTTAAATCAACAGGCATAAGCTGGCTTAATTCGCTTTTAATCATGGACATAGTGTCTGACTTGCTTTTTAAAACAGGTAGTTCTATGTTTCTTGTAAC